>JBFWJM010000285.1:0-4547 GCA_050253205.1 Desulfovibrionaceae bacterium | reverse complement strand
TGCCGATGGCCTCGAATTGCAGGCAGGCCATGGTGCCGGTGGCGTCCTGGGTGAGGGTCTGGTCGATCTTCAGGCCAACCTCGGCCCCGGGGGTCATCTCGCCGCTGACGAGGTGCGTGGCGATGATCTTCTGCGTGATGTTGCGGCCCATGGCTCTCTCCTTAAATAAGACTGGCGGTTCGTGGCGGATCTCAGAACAGGAAATCTTCCTGCGGCCCCTTGGCGGTGTTGGGGGAGGCGTCCTCGGCGTAGCCGAGTTCCAGTCGGCGGATCTTCTTGCGGACCAGCTCCACCTCCACCTGGAGGCGCAACTGCTCCTGGTGCAGCTCGAAGATCTCCCTGGCGAAGTCGATGCGCCTGGCGGCGTCCTCCCTGGCGCGGTAGTCGCGCTCCTGGGCGGCTGCCTGCTCACGCTCCAGGGTGAAGCGCGCCATCAGCTCCGTGAGCTCGGTGATGCGCTGCCGCACCTCGGGCTCGTCGGCCTCCATGCCGGGCGGCATGGCGCTAGACCTTGATGCGCCGTCGCTTGGGCTGGTCATCGGGCTTCTCCTTCACCGGGGCGGGCTTCATCTGCCCGGTGGGCAGGGTGTTGTAGATGTTCCAGAACTGCGGCCAGAGGGAGGTGAGCTGGCCGGGGTTCTCCAGGGCGATGCCGGGCTTGAGGAAGGCGATGAGCGCGGCGGCCAGGCAGTGGTGCGGGGTGGGGCTCGTCCAGGTGCCGTCCCAGGAGAGCGTGCCGGGCTTGACGGTCAGGGTGCTCTCGCCCAGTTCGTAGTCCGCGCCCAATCGGTCGAGGAGCTGGCAGGCGTCGTCCTCGGCTTCGGGGTTGCCGGGCAGGCGGACCTCGGTGGCGCGCCCCATGGCCTGGGCGGCGGCGAGGCCCAGGGCCACGGCCAGCGGCAGCAGGGCCGGGTCGGGTCCCAGGTCGATGGCCCCCTCGGGCGGGTTGCCCGCTCCGGCGGCGAGGCCCTCGGGCCCCTGCTCCAGGCGGATGCCGCAGCGGCCGAGGGCGGCCAGGGCCGGGACAGAGCCCGGGTCTTCGGCGGAAGCGAGCGTCACGCTGCCGCCAGCGAAGGCGGGCAGGGCCAGCAGGTAGGCGCAGAGGGCGCCGTCCAGGCCGGGGGCCACGCTCTCCGGCAGCTTGGGCGCGGCGGGGGCCACGCGGTAGTGCGCGCCATCGATGGTCGCTTCCACGCCGCAGGCTCGCAGCACGTCCGCAGCCTCGGCCAGGGGAACGGCGGCACCGGGGTTCGCGGAAAAATCGATTTCCAGTCCGGAGGGATAGCCCCAGGCGGCCAGGGCCAGGGCCGCAGCGAAGTCCGGCGGCAGGTCCGGGGAAAGGGTGATGCTGTCGCGCATCTCCCCGCCGCACTCCAGGCGCGCGGGCAGCCCCTTGCCGTGGGGGTTCAGCGGCACGATGCGCGCGCCGAGCGCGGGCAGGGCCTCGTTGAGGGCGGTGACGTCGAGCATCTTGAGCCCGGCCCCGCCGGAAAACTTGACGCGCCCGGCCCCCGTGAGGGCCAGGGCCAGGAGCAGGAACAGGTTGAAGGGGTCGTCCCCGGCGTGGATGAGCTTGTCCTCGAAGTCGAGGGGCTTTTCGCGCGGCTGGCTCTTGAGGGCGTCGTCGGTCCAGGAGAGGCCCGCGCCCATCTGGTTGAGCCCTTTGACGAGCTCCACGAGGGGGTCGTTGAGGATCACGCCAGGGAGCTCCAGCTCCGCGCCGGTCATGGCGGCGAGCGCGGCCCAGAGGCGCGTGGCGCGCAGGGAGCGGGGCGCGGCGGTGCGCACCTGGGCTGGTTCGCGCCGGGGGCGCAGAACGTAGCCCTCGCCCTCGCGCCGCTTGATCTGGGCGGACTGGTCGCCGAAGAGGTTCAGGGTGTTGAAGAACTGGCGCAGAATCCGGGGGCCGACGCCGAGGCGCTGCCCCGAGGCCTCCCATTCGGCCCAGAGCGCCTTTTCCAGGGCGGGGTCGATGCGCCCCTGCCCCTTGGAGCGCCGCCAGGCGGACTCCTTGCGCATGAGCCTGCCACGCTCGGCCACGAGTTCCACGATTCTGGCGTCGATGGCCAGAAGGTCCCTGAGGCGCTCCTGCTTGATGGAGTCGCCCGTCGGCTTGTTTCCAGATTCGGTTGTCATGCTGCCTGCCCGGTATGAAGTGAACGGCCCTTCTATCCTACCACCGCGCGGAGCGCAACCCCCGGAATGCGGGGGCGGCGGGGCGCGGGGGGAGGGCGCTTGGGGGCGGGCTGGTGGTCATGGGCTGGCTGATGGTCAAGGGCTGGCCGGTTCCGGTATGCGAAAGGGGGGACGCGTGCGCGCCCCCCCTCGGGAATGGCAGTCGTTCGGTATCGGACGCTACTTCATGTCGGCGCCGGAGGCGGCCTTCTGCATCTTGACCTCGACCTTCTCGGTCAGGCCCTCGTAGTACCCGCGCAGGATGTCCAGAACCTCGTCGCGGCCGAAGTGGTCCACGATCTCGGCGCCGTCGGACAGGGCCTTGCGCAGCTTGGTGCCGGAGAGGATGACGCGGTCTTCCTTGGTGTGCGGGCAGGTGCGCATGGAGGCCATGCCGTCGCACTTGTAGCAGTAGAAGGTCCAGTCGATCTTCATGGGCTTGCAGATCAGGGCCTTGCCGGGCTCGGGGCAGGCTTCGGTGGCGTAGGGGATACGGTCGAAGATGTCCTGGGCCTCGAACAGGCCGTAGAAGTCGCCCACGCCCGCGTGGTCGCGGCCGATGAGCATGTTGTTGATGCCGTAGTTCTGGCGGAAGGTGGCGTGCAGCAGGCCTTCACGCGGGCCGGCGTAGCGCATGTCGAGGGGGTAGCCGGCGTTGATCACGTTCTCGGGCACGAAGTAGCCGTCGATGAGGGTCTGGATGCATTTGATGCGCACGTCGCCGGGGATGTCGCCGGGCTTCAGGTTGCCGATCAGGGAGTGGATGACGACGCCATCGCACACCTCAACGGCGATCTTGGCCAGGAACTCGTGGGAGCGGTGCATGGGGTTGCGCAGCTGCAGGGCGGCCACGTTGGACCAGCCGCGCTTGTCCATCTCGGCGCGGATCTGGGCGGGGGTCAGGTATACGCCGGGGAAGCGCTCGGCGTAGTTGCCCTCGGAGAGGACCTGCACCGGGCCGGCCAGGTTGTACTTGCCCTGGGCCATGACCATCTGGACGCCGGGATGGTCTTCCATGGCGACGGCCCAGAACTTGTCGTCGGCGGAGTCTTCGCCGTGGCCCTTGTAGACCTGCTCGCACTCCCACTTCTTGTCGGACTCGGTCAGCTCGTACTTCTCTTCCACCTTCATGGTGGCGTAGATGATGCCGTCGGCGGCCTGCAGGGCGATCTCGTCGCCGACCTTCACGTCCTCGTCATTGGTGTCGAGGGTGATGGGAACCGGCCAGAAGGTGCCGTCGGCCATCAGGAACTTTTCGCAGACGCCCTTCCAGTCGGCCTTTTTCATGAAGCCGTTCAGCGGGGAGAAGCCGCCGATGCCCATCATGATGCAGTCGCCCTTGGCGCGGTCGGAGATGGCGATCTTCTTCAGACCCTCGGCCTTCTTCTTCTCGGCTTCGAGAGCGGAACCTTCGAGCAGGCAGCAGACGAGGCCTTTGCCGCCATGGGGGGGAACGAGTTTCGACATGTTTTCCTCCAAATCATTCAGGGTATTGTTTCCCTCAGCCATTGTGCGGTCCGCGAACAACTGCTGCCGGGACCACAGACATTTCCCACGAGAAAACGTGTTGGTTATGCCCAGATTGTGAATCTTGTGTCAAGCGGAAAAATGGCCCGGGGGAGGTGGGGAGGGAGCAGTCGGCAGGGGGGCTCGTTCATGATAGACAAAATTGAAAAAAAGTCTAGAAATACCCCCATAAAAGGGGTGTTTTTTTTAACTGGAAAAACCGCAGCTTGGATAAATGTTGCAGAGGAACCTACACGCGGAAAAAAAAGGTTGTCAAAGACCTTCACACTGTCTTATTGTTGCGGTTGAATCGTGTTAGAGGGGAAGTTCTTTGGTCGGGGTCTCGCAAGGGCAAAGCCGTCGGGCTTGCTCCCAATTTCCCTGCTTGTTCAAAAATTCACTTTCTCCTTGACACCCCGAGAGCGGGTTTGCTAATTCCCGATTTCCAAGCCCTGCACTGGGCAAGGCGTGATAGAGAGATGGTAAAGGTTTTGTCGGTAACTGTATTTCAGTTTTTAACCCTATCTAGGAGGATATGCTATGCCGACCTTCGTCAACCCGGAGAAATGTGACGGCTGCAAGGGTGGCGAAAAGACCGCTTGCATGTACATTTGCCCGAACGACCTCATGATCCTGGATCCCAATGAAATGCGGGCCTACAACCAGGAGCCCGAGGCGTGCTGGGAATGCTACAGCTGCGTCAAGATTTGCCCCCAGGGTGCCATTGAAGCCCGCCCCTACGGCGACTTCGCTCCCCTCGGCGGCACCTGTATCCCCATGCGTTCCGCTGAGGACATCATGTGGACGGTCAAGTTCCGCAATGGTTCCGTCAAGCGGTTCAAGTTCCCCATCAGGACCACCCCTGA
>JBFWJM010000284.1:0-4549 GCA_050253205.1 Desulfovibrionaceae bacterium | reverse complement strand
CAGGGGCACACGCCGGCCCGGCGGTTCCTCACCGGCCGCCTGGAGCCCGGCGAGGCGGACGAGACCCTTTTCCACCTCCTGGCCCACGAATACGACGACGTGAAGGAGGCCGCCCTGGAGGTCTGTATCGCCCTGGGCGGGCAGGCCATGACAGACCGCTTCCGGGACATGGCAGGCAGCCGGGAGCCCGTGGAGCGGCTCATGGCGGCCTACGCCCTCGGCAGGCTCAACGGCGGCCGCCACCTCGACCTGCTCAAGGTGGCCCTGGAGGACGAGATTCCCGACATCCGCAAGGTGGCGCTGGAGTCCGTGGCCCTGCATTGCGGGACGGACGCCGAGGCCATGCCGCTGGTGGTTTCCCGTCTGCATGACGAGGACAGGGACGTGCGGCTTGCCGTGGTGGACCTCATGGGCGGGTGCGAGCACGCCGAGGCCCTGCCGCATCTGGTGGCCGCCCTGGAGGACGAGGACGACTGGGTGAAGATCCGCGCCGTGGAGGCCCTGGCCGCGCGCCACCCGGGCAAGGCCGTGGGCCACCTGGCCGCCATGCTGGAAAACCCCAACGCCCTGGTGGCCATCAAGACCGTGGAGGCCCTGGGAACCATCGGCGGATCCAGCGCCTTCAAGGTGCTGCTGGATGTCTCGCAGTCGGGCGATCCGGAACTCGCGTCCGCGGCGGAGAATGCCCTGGAGCGAATGCAGAGATCCGAATCGGGGGGCGAGTAAATGGCCCTTTTTGCCAAATCCATGTCGTTGAGCAAGGAAAACAAGATCAGCGACGAGGAGTTCCGGAAGCTGCGAGACTTCGTCTACGAGCAGTGCGGCATCTTCGTGCCGGACAACCGCACGTACCTCATGGAAAACCGCCTGAGCAACAGGCTCAAGACCCTGAACCTGAAGAGCTACGACGAATACTACCACTACCTGCTCTACGATCCAGGCAAGAAGCAGGAGCTCAACAGGCTCTTCGAGGTGATCACCACCAACGAGACGAGCTTCTACCGCAACCCGCCGCAGATCAAGGTCTTCCAGGATTTCGTCCTGCGGGAGATCGTGGACAGGCAGCGCAAGCTCGGCCAGAAGAAGCTGCGCATCTGGTCGGCCGGGTGTTCCACCGGGGAGGAGCCGTACACCGTGGCCATCGTCCTGCATGAGCTCCTCGGCAGCGAGATCGGCGCCTGGGACATCGTGATCACGGCCAACGACCTCTCCGAGCGGGTGCTCGTCTCCGCGCGCAAGGGGGTCTATTCCGACTACGCCCTGCGGACCACCCCGCCGGAGATCGTGGACAAGTATTTCGAGAGGGACGGGCGGATGTTCCAGGTCCGGGCCGACGTCAAGCGTCTGGTCTCCTTCGGTCAGATCAACCTCAACGACCGCGCGCAGATCAAACGGGTGGAACGCTCGCAGATCGTTTTTTGCCGAAACGTCATCATCTATTTCGACGATGAGATGAAGAAGCAGGTCATTTCGGCGTACTACGACAACCTGTTGCCCGGGGGCTACCTGCTCATCGGGCATTCCGAGTCCCTGCACAACATCTCGCGGGTTTTCAAGCCCATCCACCACCCGGGCGCCATCGTCTACAAGAAGGAGGAGTAGGTGTCCCGACACATTCTCATCGTCGACGACTCGAAAACCGTCCGCAACCTGGTGGCCTTCATCATGAAAAAGGAGGGCTTCCGCGTGACCACGGCCGAGGACGGCCTGGACGGCCTGGAGAAGCTCTACGGCGCGGGCAACGTGGACCTCATCGTCTCGGACGTGAACATGCCGCGCATGGACGGCCTGACGTTCATCCGCACCCTGCGCGAGCAGGAGGCCTACCGCGACCTGCCGATCATCGTCCTCTCCACCGAGAGCGACCAGAAGGACATCAACAACGGCCTGGCCGTGGGCGCCAACGTCTACATGATCAAGCCCGCGCAGCCCGAGAAGCTCGTGCGCAACGCCAAGATGCTTCTGGGGTGAGGGCTCCCGGCCCAGGCGGGATGGACAGCAGCCCGCCGCTGGCTTATAAACGGCGAATGCGCGCCAGCTTCATGTTCCCCAAGGAGCCCCGATGAGTCAGGAATTCATGGATCCGGAAATCCTCGCCGACTTTTTCGCCGAGGCCAAGGAGCATCTGGAGACCATCGAGCCCAACCTGCTGCAACTGGAGCAGACACCGGAAAATCTCGGCCTGCTGAACGAGATATTCCGTCCCATGCACTCCCTCAAGGGGGCCTCCGGCTTCCTCGGGCTCAACGCCATCAACCGCCTGGCCCACAAGGCGGAAAACATCCTCGACGAACTGCGCCAGGGCAGCATGTCCGTGACCAGCGAGATCATGGACCTCATCCTCTCGGCCACGGACGCCCTGCGCACCATGGTCGACAACCTGGAGGCCTCCGGCACCGAGGGCGACGTGCAGATCGAGCCCCTGGTGGAGCGCATCGAAGCGCTGCTCTCCGGCGGCTCCTGCGCCGCCCCCGGCGCCCCCCCCGAGCAACCTGCGGGTGCAGCAGCCCCCGCCCAGGAGACCGTAGCCGTGGACCAATCCTCCCCCGCCCAAGACCCGGCCGCGTCGCCCGTTGCCGACGATGCCCCCGCCACCGCTCCCGTGGATGAATCCGCAGGCAAGGACCGTTTCTCCTTTGCGGCCGATCCCGACTTCGACGCCACGCCCTACGAGCTGACCACCGTGGGCGAGGGGCACCTTTCCGACTTTCTCGAAGAGGCGGCGGACATCATCGCCAGCCTGAACAACTCCCTGCTGGCGCTTGAGGCCCAGCCCGACAACGCCGACGAACTGGTCAACGACACCTTCCGCTATTTCCACAACCTCAAGGGCAACAGCGGGATCATCGGCTTCCGCGAGCTCAACGGCCTGACCCACGAGGCCGAGACCCTGCTCAACAAGGTCCGCAAGGGCGACCTGGAGCTCACCCGCCCGCTCATCGACCTGCTGCTCGCCGTGGTGGACATGATCGAGGAGTTGGTGGGCAAGGTGGAGGCCGGGACGGGCATGGTCGTGCCCGTGGATTGCAGCGGTCTGGTCCGCGTGCTCGCCCAGGCCACGGAGGAGGGCGTCGTGCCCGACATGGGCCGCGCCCCTGCGGAGCAGCCGGCCGAGACGGCCATGGAATCGGCCAATGAACCCGCCAATGAACCGGCCCCCGCCCAGCCCGAGGCGGAACCCGCCGCCCCGGCCCCTGCCGCCGCCATGCCCCAGGGGATCGACCCCGAAGACCTGGCCATCTTCGATACCACCGTGCACCAGCAGATGGACAACCTTGAGCAGTCCCTGGACGAACTGCGCAGGGACGCCGGGCAGAAGCGCTTCATCGACGGCCTCTACCGCAGCCTGGTGACGTTGCAGAACTCCTCCGGCTACATGGGCCTCTCCGAATGCGCCACCTACGCCGAGCGCACAGCCGGGCTCGTGGACCAGGCCCGCAAGGGCGACATGGACTTTTCGCTCATGCTCGACATCCTCGACCAGGAGATCGCCATCCTGCGGGACATGCTCTTCAAGGTTCTGGACGCCATGAGCTCTGGCGAGTCGGCCGCGCCCGCACCGGCTCCCAAGGCGGAGCCCGCGCCCGCGCCCACGGCGGCACCCGCCCCGGCACCATCGGCCCCCGCCGCCCCTGCTGCGGTACGGCCCACGCCCGCTCCGAAAGCGGCCCCCGTCGCCCCCGCCGCCCCCGCCGCAGCCAGGCCCGAGCCGGAGGCCCCGGCGGCCAAGACCCAGCCCAGCGCGGGCACGTCGGCCAAGCCCAAGGTTTCCAGCACCATCCGGGTGGACCACCAGAAGCTCGACCATCTCATGAACCTCATCGGCGAGCTGATCATCAACCGCAACCGCTACACCCTGCTCGCCCGCGCTCTGGAGGAGGGCCAGCAGGAGGTCCACGCCGTGGCCCAGCAGCTCACGGAGACCACCTACGCCATGGCGCGCATCTCCGACGACCTTCAGGACACCATCATGAACGTGCGCATGGTGCCCGTGCAGACGGTGTTTTCCCGCTTCCCGCGCCTGGTGCGCGACCTCTCCCGCAAGAGCGGCAAGCAGATCGAGCTGATCACCGAAGGCGAGGAGACCGAGCTGGACAAGAGCGTGGTGGAGGAGATCGGCGACCCGCTGGTGCACCTCGTGCGCAACGCCGTGGACCATGGCCTGGAGCCCGAGGAGGAGCGCGTGGCGGACGGCAAGAGCCCCGTGGGCCACGTCTGGCTGCGCGCCTACCACAAGGGCAACTCCGTGGCCATCGAGGTGGAGGACGACGGGCGCGGCATCGACCCCGAGAAGATGCGCGCCACGGCCGTCAAGAAGGGCATCATGACCGCCGACGAGGCCAAGAACCTCGACGACCGCGAGGCCCTGGAGCTCATCTTCCATCCGGGCTTCTCCTCGGCGGAGAAGGTCACGGACATCTCCGGGCGCGGCGTGGGCATGGACGTGGTCAAAAACAACATCAAGAGCCTCAAGGGCTCCGTGCACACCAAGAGCGAGGTGGGCAAGGGAACCAAGCTGACCCTCTCCCTGCCGCTGACCCTGGCCATC
>JBFWJM010000283.1:0-4552 GCA_050253205.1 Desulfovibrionaceae bacterium | reverse complement strand
GGAAGGTCAGCGCCTCCTTGATCTCGAAGTTGAAGCTCTCCAGGAAGTATTTGAGCGTGAGCAGGGAGCCCTCGAAGAGCTTCTCGCCCTGGGGCCGCCCGGCGAAGAGCGCCACGTACGCCGGGCGCTTGGGCAGGTTCACGATCTCGGGGTCGCCCTTCATCCTGCGCGAGTAGATCCACTGGCTGCGGTCGATGAGCAGCTTGAGCCGCGAGGGTAGGTGGTAGAAGTAGATGGGCGCCGCGAAGAAAAGGAACGGGGCCTGGAGCATGTCCGCGAAGACGTCGGCCGCGTAGTCCTTGGGGCCCAGCGGGCAGCGCGAGGCCGGGTCCTTGGCGCACATGCCGCAGGCGCGGCACGGCTTGATGTCCAGTTTGCGCAGGCTGTAGACGTGGCCCTCGCCGCCCTCGGCGCGCATGCCCGAGGAGAAGCTCGCCACGGCGGAGTTGGAGTTGCCCTGGTTGCGGTGGGAACACTGGAAGAGGATCGGGGTCTGGTCCATGAGGCGTGTCCTTTGCTGCCGACGTCAGTCGGTTTTCCTGGGTTTTTTGGTGAACACGGCGCGTGCGTGCTCGCCCAGCTCCTCCACGGTCATCTCCCAGCCGGAGACGGTGTAGAGCTGGTGCTCAAGCTGGGCCACGGTCGAGGCGTCCACAAGCGCCTCGATCCTGTCACCCCGGGGGAAGCGGAGATACCAACCTACCTCCAGCCCCACGCCTCAACACTTGCCGCGAAGGTCGAGCGAAATGTCCTTGCCCGCCATGTGTTCTCCCTGGTTCTGGTTCATGCCCGGCCACAACCCGCTACAGTCCGTTGAAGAACGGGTTGTGGTGCATCTCGTCGCCCACGGTGGTCTGCGGGCCGTGCCCGGGGTGGACCACCGTCTCCGGGGGGAGCGTGAATATGCGCTCGCGCACGGAGGCGAGCAGCGTGTCCGAATCCCCGCCCGGAAAGTCCGTTCGCCCCACGGAGCGCGCGAAGAGCAGGTCGCCCACGAACACGGCCCCGGCCGAGGGGAAGTAGTAGCTCAGCGAGCCGGGCGTGTGGCCCGGGGTGGGCAGCACCCGGCACGCAAGGCCCAGGAACTCCGCCTCTCCGGGCGCGATGGTTTCATAGTCGAAGGCGGCCACCGTGGGCAAGCCCATGAGACCGCCGCGCCCCAGCTCGGTTTCCATGAGAAAGGCATCGTCCGCCGGGCCGAGCACGGCCGCGCCCGTTTTTTCGGCCAGGTCGCGCACGCCGTAGAGGTGGTCGAAGTGCAGGTGCGTGAGCAGCACGTGGCTGAGGGTTTGGCCGCCCTCGCGCAGGGCGCGCAGCAGGGGCGCGGGGTCGCCCCCCGGGTCCACGGCCACGGCGAGGGCGCCCTCGGTGAGGAGGTAGGCGTTGGTCTGGAGCGGGCCGAGGGGGTAGGTGCGTATGTGCATGGGGTATCCTTATTCTGGAAGCGGTTCGAGGAGCAGGTCCTCCAGAGGCAGGCGGGAGGAGCTGCCCTCCTGGGCCGGGTGGCCGAAGGCCAGCGCCGCCTGGAACTCGTACGCCTCGCCGTCGAGGCCGAGGAGCTCCAGCACGCGGGAGGACTGGTTGACGATCTCCCCCAGCCAGACCCCGCCCAGGCCCAGGGCGTGGGCTCCCAGGAGCATGTTCTGGAGGCACGCGCCGATGGACTGGTGGTCCTTCATTTCGTGGTAGGTGCGGGCGCGGTCGAGGAAAACCAGCACCACGGCCCCGGCCCCGCGCAGGATGTGCGCGTACTTGGTGCAGCCCTCCAGGGCGGCGAGGCGTTCGTCGTCCCGGCCCCGGGCGAGGGCCAGGAAGCGCCAGGGCTGGTTGTTCAGCCCGCTGGGGGCCCAGCGGCCCGCCTCCAGGATGACGGCCAGGTGCTCACGGGTGACGGGCTCCTCGGTGTAGCGGCGGATGGAACGCCGCCCGAAGATCGCCTGGAACACGGGATTCTCGGTCATGAAGGCTCCTTTGCGATTGCTCGGGCCAACCTAGCGGAGAGCGCGGGCCGGGGCAAGGCCCGCCGCGCGCGGCGCAGGTACGCTGGAACGGGCTTGCGCCCGGCGGCGGGGAGGGTATGCTGGTTCCATGCGCATCCCTGCCATTTGCCGGGCATTCCGGCCTCGGCCCGCCACGTTTCCGGCGTTCTGGCTGGCGCTCTGGCTGGCGTTATTCCTGCCATACGGGGCCGTGCCTGCCTTGGCGCAGGGCGGGGTCAAGGGGTTGTTCTTCTCCTTCGATGCCTCGGACGCGCAGGGCGGCCCCCTGGCCTCCCTGAACCTTGCCGGGGAGTGCACCCTGGAGGCGGAGCCCGTGTGCCGCCTGCGCCTGGAGCAAACGCGGCTCGACACACCGCTGCTCTCCGGGGCCATGACCGGGGAGGCCGTTGTCCGGCTGGAGGCGGGCCGGGTGGTCCTGCGCTCGCTGGACGTGCGCATGGACCACGCGCGGCTCTCCCTGGGCCAGCCGGAGAGAGTGCCGGACGGCGAGGTAGCGGAGGGCACGGAGCGGGGCGACGGGGCCGCCCGGGAAATGGGCCTGCGGCTTCAGGCCAGCGGCAGCCGCGCCACGGACACACGGGGCCGCGCGGTCTGGACCCTGGACAAGCTGACCCTGGCCACGGACCAGGGGCTGACGCTTTCGGGCTCGGCGCGGCTGGGCCCGGAGGGCTCGTCCGTCCGCATGGCCGTGAACCTCGCCGACCCCGCCCGGCTGGACCGCGCCCTGGCCCTGGGGCTGCCCCGGGCCTTGCTGCCTGAGACATTGTCGCCCGAGAGCTCCGTGGGCCCCCTGGTGCTCGACATCACCGCCTCCGGCCCCGACGGCCTCTCCGCGCTGCCCAATGGCCCCTTCACGCTGGCCGCGAGCCTCGGCAAGGGGGTGCGCCTGCCCGGGGTCGTCATCTCGCCAGCGAGCCTGCGCGCCGAGGTATTCCCCGGACCCGGCTTCTCCGCCAGGGGCGAGCTCCGGCTGGAGGGGGCCCTCTCGGCCTCCGGCTGGACCGTCTCCTCCCCCACCGCATCCTTCGACGTGGCCCGCGAGGGCGAGGCCTGGGTGGTCCGCAGCCTGGCGCTCCAGGCCCCCGGCATGCTCGCGCCCGGGGCCGCAGCCCCCTCGCCCCTGCCGGAGGTGGGGCTCTCGGGCCGCGCCGCGCCGCGCGAACGGGAGGCTGGCGGAGGCTGGCTGGTGGAGCGGGTGGAAGTTTCCAGTGGCGGCCAGCGGCTCTCGGGCTCGGGGGTCGTGGGCGGCACGGAGGGAAGCCGCCTGCGCCTTTCCGGCGGAAATCTCGACCTGGCGGCTCTGGCTCCGGCGCTCCAGGCGGGCTCCGGCCTGCCCGCGCAGGACTGGATGCTCGCGGGGGCGCTCGGCCTGGACCTGGACGCGCGCCTGGCCCCCGGGGGCGAGCTGCGCGCCCGGGCCTCCCTGGACCTCAAGGACGCGTCGTACATGTCGCCCCCGGCGGACCACATGGCCCAGGGGCTCCAGGCCGATCTCGCCGTGGACATCCGGTCGCGGGGCAATGCGCTCTCGGGTTCGGCCATGCTCGCGGCCAAGGGCGGGGAGCTGCTGGAGGGGGCGTACTACGTGAACCTCGGCCAGCATCCCCTGACCCTGGAGGCCAGGGGCGGGCGCACCGCCGCCGGGGAGCTGCGCGGGCTCGACCTCCGGGCGGACTGGACCGGGCTGGCACGGCTGCGCGCCGACGCGGACGCCACGCCCCCCGCCCAGGGGAAGGACTGGGCCGACTGGGGCGCATGGCGCGGCAAGGGGAGTGTGGAGCTGGCAGGCCTGGACCTGGAGGCCGCCTGGGACATCCTGGCGGACGGCATGGGCCTGACGAACTTTCAGGGCGCGGCCGGGCTTTCGGGCTCGGGCTCGCTCACGCTGGAGGCGCAGGCGGGGGAAGACGCCGCCGACCTCTCGGGCGGGCTGCTGCTGGAGGGGGTGGGGCTCTCTTCCATGGACGGGAGCCTGGAGCTGGCGGGGGCGTCCCTGGACCTGCCCGTTGCGTACCGGCTGCGCGGGCCCGCTCCGGAGGCGGGGGCTGACCCCGCCCGCTGGGGCGCGTTGCGTGTGGGGCTCCTGCGCGCGCCCGGGCTCGAAGCCGAAACCCTGGAGACGCGCGCGGCCCTCGCGCCGAACCGCCTGCTCCTGGCGGACCCGCTTCGGCTGCCGCTCTTGGGGGGGGAGGCCGTGGTCTCCGGCTTCCGGGTGGACGCGCCCCTCTCCCCGGACTTCGCCCTGCGCCTGCGCCTGGCCGCCCGGGGGCTCGACCTCTCGCGCATCCCCGGTTCGCCCGTGGCCATGCAGGGCACACTGGGCGGCGACCTGGGCGAGGTGGTGCTCACCCGTGACGGGCTGATCGCCCCCGGGGCGCTCACGGGCACGTGGTTCGGCGGAGCGCTCACCGTGGACGGCCTCTACGCGGTGCAGCCCTTTGCCGCGTACCGCACCGTGGGGGCGGCGGCCCGGGTGCGCGGGCTCGACCTGGAGGCCCTCTCCCGCGCGCTGGACGTGGGCCGCGTCACCGGGCGGCTGGACATGGACCTGG
>JBFWJM010000282.1:0-4556 GCA_050253205.1 Desulfovibrionaceae bacterium | reverse complement strand
TCCGTCGCGAGCATCCTCCTGCTCACCGTTTTCGTCGTGTCCGTGCAGCTGTATGGCTCCGGGCTGGTGGTGGACGGCGGCTTTCAGGAAATCGAGGACCTGCACGTGCGCGATTCCATCTCCGGAGCCCGGGGAGCCCTGGGGCAGATTGCCCGCAACCTGGACAAGCTGCTTGTGGACTGGGCTTCCTGGGACGACACCTGGAACTGGCTCCAGGGGCTGGAGCCCGGGTACGAGGAGTCCAACCTCACGGTGGATACCTTCGAGGACCAGTCCCTGGCGGCCATCGTGGCCTGGGACGCGGCCGGAGGGGTGGCCTATGCGCGCGGCATGAACCCCGACGGCGAGAACGACCCCGGCATGGCCGCCGAGATCGCCACGCGTTGCGGCGGGGTCTTGCCGGGGCTCCCCGGGATCAAAGGCGGGACAGGAGGGCTGCTGTGCCTGGAGAACGGGCTCGTGGTCCTGGCGGTCAAGCGGCCCGTGCTGCAAAACGGGGGCGGGGGGCCGATCGCAGGATCCCTGCTCATGGCCCGGGCGCTCACTCCGGACCTGCTCCGGCCGTATGCGGAGCTGCTGAACATCGGCTTGGAGCTGCTGCCCGCAGAGCTCCATCCGGAGCTGGTCCACCGGGGGGAGAGGGCCGGAAGGGAAGGGTTTTTCGAGTATGCGAGCCAGGCGACGGCCATGGGCTACGTGCTGCTGCCCGACGTGCAGGGAGCACCCGCAGCGCTGCTGACGGTGACGTTCCACCGGCACCTCGCCGAACAGCGCGAGCTGACCCTGCTGTTCAACCACCTGCTGGTGTTCTCCGTGCTGATCGTGGTGGCCGTGCTGGGGTATTTTCTGCTCCATCGCCGCGTGCTCGTCCGCCTGGAGGACCTCACCGACCAGGCGGTCCGCCTGCGCGAGCAGCGCCGGCTTGAGGGGGCCAGGGGCGAACGGCGCATCATCACCAGCGGGGACGACGAAATCCACAAGCTGGGGGAGGAACTCAACAGGCTCTTCGACTCCCTGGCGGCCAGCCGCGAGGACGTGGAGCTCGGGCGGCGCTTTCTGGGGCAGATGTTCAATTCCATATCCGCCGGGGTGCTCCTGGTGGACCCGGATACCCGCCGGATCGTGGATGTCAACGACTTCGCCCTCGCCCTCGGCGGCTATACCCGGGACGAGGTGGTGGGCCACGTCTGCCACAACCTGACCTGCCCATCCAAGCAGGGACACTGCCCCATCCTCGACCTCGGCCATCCGAGCGACATGTCGCGCCGCAGGTTCCTGACCAAGGATGGGCGCACCGTGCCGATCATGAAGTCCGCCAGTGTCATCGAGCGCAACGGGCGCGAGGTGCTGCTGGAGACGTTCATCGACATCACCGAGATCGAGAACTCGCAGCGGGCCCTGGAGCGGGCCCGGGACGAGCTGGAGGAAAAGGTCGAGGAGCGCACCGTCAGCCTGCAGAGCATCATCGACACGGCCCGAAACGGCATCATCGTCATCGACGCCTTCGGGATCATGACGGAGTTCAGCCCGGCGGCGCAGCGCATGTTCGGCTACGAGCGGGAGGAGGCCGTGGGCCACAACGTTGCCCTGCTCATGCCCGAGCCCTACCGCAGCGAGCACGACGACTACATCCGGCGCTATCTGGGCAACGAGGGGGCCGGCGTGGTGGGCAGCCAGGTGGAGGTGCCCGCCGTGCGCAAGGACGGCACGATCTTCCCCATGGAAATTTCCGTGAACACGGCCGTTGTCGGCGCCAAGCCGATCTTCGTGGCCGTGGTGCGCGACGTCACGGACCGCAAGCGCATGGAGGAGGCCCTGGCCCACGAGCGAGAGCGGCTGCGGTCCATCCTCGACTCCAGCCCCGTGGGCATCGGCATCACGGTGAACGGGGTGGCGCGCTTCTCCAACCCGAGCATGACGCGCATGGGCCTCGCCGTGGGCCAGCACGCCAGGGACACATACGTGGACCCCGAGGCGCGGGGATACATCACCGAACGGCTGCGCACCGAGGGCCACCTGCGCAACTTCGAGACCCAGATCCACGGGCTCGACGGGAAGATCATCGACGCGCTCATGACCTTCCTCTCCTTCGACTACCAGGGCGAGGAAGCCATCCTCGGCTGGGTCGTGGACATCACCGAGCGCAAGAAGGCGGAGAACGCGCTGCGCGAGAGCCGCCAGAAGTACCAGAAGCTCGTGGAGGAGATCGGTGGCAAGTTCGTCATCTTCAGCCACGCCCCGGCCGGGGAGCTGTTCTTCGTCAGCGAGGGGGTGGAGTCCGTGTTCGGCCTGCCGAGGGAGGAGTATCTGGGCAGGAACTGGGAGGAGGTGGTGGGCTGGCTCCCCGGGGAGAACGTGCGCGCAAGGACCGCCGTCCGGGAGATGCTCGAAAGCGGGCATGGGTTCGTGCAGATGGAGCTCTGGTATCGGCACTCGGCAACGGGCGAGGAGCGCGTCATCCTGGCCTCCGCGCATCCGGTCATGGACGAGCAGGGGCAGCTCGCGTCCATCGACGGCATCGTGGAGGACATCACCGAGCGCAAGCGGGCCGAGCAGGCCCTGGCCGAGGCCAAGGAGCTGGCCGAGGAGGCCACCCGGGCCAAGTCCGACTTCCTGGCCAACATGTCCCACGAGATACGCACGCCCATGAACGCCATCATCGGGCTCTCGCACCTGGCGCTCCAGGCCGGGCTCGATGCCAAGCAGCGCAACTACATCGACCGCGTGAACCGCTCCGCCGAGAGCCTGCTCGGCATCCTCAACGACATCCTCGACTTCTCCAAGATCGAGGCCGGGCGCATGGAGATGGAGCGCATCCCCTTCCGCCTGGAGGAGGTCTTCGACAACCTCACCAGCGTCGTGGGGCTGCGGGCCCAGGAGGCCGGGCTGGAGCTGCTCTTCGACCTGCCGTCGGAGCTGCCTGCGGCCCTGGTGGGCGATCCGCTGCGCCTGGGCCAGGTGCTGCTCAACCTCGGCAACAATGCCGTGAAGTTCACCGACCGGGGCGAGGTGGTGGTGTCCGTCCGGGTGGAGGAGCAGGTCGAAGACGACGTGCTGCTGCGTTTCTCGGTACGCGACACGGGCATAGGCATCGACGAGAAGCAGCGTCGGCGGCTGTTCCAGCACTTCAGCCAGGCGGATACGTCCATCACCCGCAAATATGGCGGCACGGGACTCGGGCTGGCCATCTCCCGGCGGCTCACGGAGCTCATGGGTGGGCGGATCTGGGTGCAGAGCAAGCCGGGAGTGGGCAGCGAATTTCTCTTCACGGCCCGCTTCGGCGTCCAGGCGGACGAGCCGCCCCTCTATGCGGTGGACTCGACGCCCGGAGAGCTGCGCGTGCTCGTGGTGGACGACAACGAAAGCTCAAGGCGCATCACCTGCGGAATGCTCGCTGGCTTCGGGTTCGCCTCCACCGGGACGGCCACGGAGAAGGACGCCCTGGCGGCCCTCGCCGAGCAGGGGCGGGAGCCGTTCGACGTTCTGCTGGTGGACTGGCCCCTGGCCGACGTGGAGGGCGCGGAGTTCCTGCGGCGGGCGAGGAAGGGCGGCTCCCGCTCCGCGCGCCTGGTGCTCATGACCGCCACGGACGGCGAGGGCCTGCGCCGGGCCGCACGCGACCTGCCCGGCGGGGTGGACGCCGTTCTGGAAAAGCCCTTCATGCCCTCCACGCTGTTCGACGTGCTCATGACAGTCTCGGGCGGGCGGGCGCGTTCGCTCAACCGCCGGGAATCCCGCCGCAAGGAGACCCAGGAGCTCACCCGCAGGCTCTTCGGGGCCCGGGTGCTCCTGGTGGAGGACAACGCCGTGAACCAGGACGTGGCCGTGGAACTGCTCCAGAGCTACGGCATGGTCGTGGAGGTGGCGAACAACGGGGCCGAAGCCCTGGAAAAGCTCCCTCTGCGGGAGTACGACGGCGTGCTCATGGACTGCCAGATGCCGGTCATGGACGGCTACACCGCCACAGAGCGCATCCGCGAGCAGGAACGGTTCCGAACCCTGCCGGTCATCGCCATGACCGCCAACGTCATGGCCGGGGACCGCGAGAAGTCGCTCCAGGCGGGCATGAACGACCACATCGGCAAGCCCATCAACGTGCACGAGATGCTCCAGGTCATGGGCCGCTGGATCCGCCCCGGGCACGCCGGAGCTCCCATGCCGCCCTTGCCGCCCATGCCGCCCGAGCCGGAGCGGGCGGCTTCCTCCGCACCCGAGGGCCGGAACGCACCGCCCGGTGGACGGGACGGGCTGCCGGAGCTGCCCGGCATCGACGTGGAAGAGGCCCTGCGCCTGCTGCGCGGCAAGGTCGGGCTCTATCGGCGGCTGCTGGACGACTTCCGGGCGGACTACGTGGACTTCGAGCCGCAATTCCGGGAGGCGCAGGAGCGGGGCGACCATGAAACCGCAGTGCGCGCCGCCCACTCGCTCAAGGGCGTGGCCGGGAACGTGGGCTCCGAGCCCCTGCGCGCGGCCGCCCTCGGCCTGGAGTCGGCGCTGCGGGAGGGTGCGCCGCTGGTGCGGGTGGTGGTGGCGCTCGGCGCGGTGCTCGGGGTGCT
>JBFWJM010000281.1:0-4558 GCA_050253205.1 Desulfovibrionaceae bacterium | reverse complement strand
CGGCAGAGCACTTGGCGCTCGATGTCCGCGCCGAGCGTCTTGAGGTCGTCCAGGTCCTGGCGATGGGAAACGCGGATCACGTCCTGCTCGATGATGGGCCCCTGGTCCAGGTCGGCGGTGACGTAGTGCGCGGTGGCGCCGATGAGCTTGACGCCCTTGTCCAGGGCCCGGCGGTACGGGTCCGCGCCCACGAACGCGGGCAGGAAGGAGTGGTGGATGTTGATGATGCGGCTGGGGTAGTGCTTCACGAAGTCGCCGGAGAGCACCTGCATGTACCGGGCGAGGAGCACGAGGTCGGTGTTGCCCTGCATGAGCTCCAGCATCTTGCGCTCGGCGGCGGCCTTGTTGTCCTTGTCCACGGGCACGTGGAAGAACGGCACCCCGAAGGAGCGCACCTGGTCGCCCAGGTCCGGGTGGTTGGAGAGGACCATGGTCACGTCCATGGCCAGCTCGCCGCGCTGGGCGCGCCAGAGCAGGTCCATGAGCGCGTGGTCGTATTTGGAGACGAGGATGGCGGCCTTCTTCTTGACCCAGGCCGGGGAGAGCCGCCAGTGCATGTTGAAACGGTCGGCCACCAGGGATTGGAACGCGGCGGCTATCTCGCCCATGGTCCGCTCCAGGCCGTGGAGGTAGAACTCCTGGCGCAAAAAGAATCGCCCGCCCTCGGGGTCCGAGGAATGCTGGTCGGAGTGGATGATGTTGGCCCCGCGTTCGAAAAGGAAGCGGCTCACGGCGGAGACGATGCCGGGCTTGTCTTCGCAGCTGGCCACAAGACGGGCCGTGGTTCCGCGCAGTTGCTTGTTCATGTTCACCTCGTCCGAAGGCTCATAATCAAAAGGCCCGGCCGCCGCAAGCGGGACCGGGCCTCGACGTTCATCCGGGGTGTGATCATCCCCCGAGGTACGACTGCTTGACCTCGGGATCATTGGCCAGCTCCGAAGTGGGACCGGACTTGATGACCCTGCCCGCTTCCAGCAGGTAGGCGGTGTCCGCGAAGTTGAGCGCCATGCGGGCGTTCTGCTCCACCAGCAGGATGGTGGTGCCTTCCTTGTTGATCTCGCCCAGCGCCTCGAACACGCGCTGCATGAGCAGCGGCGAGAGGCCCATGGAGGGCTCGTCCAGCAGCATGAAGCGGCGGGCCGAGACGAACGCCCGGGCCACGGCGAGCATCTGCTGCTCCCCGCCGGACATGGTGCCCGCCTTCTGGTCCCTGCGCTCGGCGAGCCGCTCGAACACGGTGAACATGCGGTCGATGTCCTGCTGCACGAGGGTCTTGTTCTTTTTGGCGTAGGCCGCGAGCTGGAGGTTTTCCAGCACGGTCATGTTGCCGAAGAGCCTGCGCCCCTCGGGCACATGGGAGATGCCCAGCTCGGTGACGACCTTCTCGGGCGGGTAGTCGAGGAGGTTGTAGTCGCCGAGCGTCATGGTCGTCTCGGGGCCCACGGGCACGAGCCGGGAGATGGCCCGCAGGGTCGTGGTCTTGCCCGCGCCGTTGGCGCCGATGATGGTGGTGATGCCCCCTTCCTCGATGCTGAAGGAGACGCCCTGGAGGGCCTTGATGCGCCCGTAGGAGACGTGGAGGTTCTCGATCTTGAGCTGCATTAGACCACTCCCTTGGTGTCGCCCAGGTAGGCCTCGATGACCCTGGGATCGTTCTGGACCTCCTCGGGCGTGCCCTCGGAGAGCACCTGGCCGAAGTTGAGGCACTTGACGTGCTGGCAGAGCTCGCGGACCACCTTGAGCCGGTGCTCGATGAGGAAGATGGCCAGGTGGAACTTCTCGTGCACGGTGCGGATGACCTCGATCATGTCGTCGAGTTCCTCGGGGGTCATGCCCACGGTGGGCTCGTCGAGGAAGAGCACCTTGGGCTCGGTGACGAGCGCGCGGGCCATTTCCACCCGCCGCGCCGCGCCGTAGGGCAGGTTGGTGACATACTCCGCAGAGTGCTGGTCCACGCCGAAGAGGTTCAGGTATTCGTGGGCCATTTCCTGGGCCTCGCGCTCCTCGCGCTGGCGCTTGGGGGTATCGAAGAACGCGCCCATGAGCCCGTAGGTGAACTTGGAGTACCGGGCCATCATGATGTGCTCGATGACGGTCATGTGCCGCCACAGGCGCATCTCCTGGAAGGTCCGGGCCAGGCCCAGGGAGGCTATCTCGTTGGGCCGCAGGCCGGTGATCTCCCGGCCGTCGAACTCCACCTTGCCGTCCGTGGGGCAGTAGATGCCGGTGATGAGGTTGAAGATGGTGGTCTTGCCCGCGCCGTTGGGGCCGATGAGCCCCACGACCTGGCCGGGGTCGATGGACAGGTTGAACCCGTCCACGGCCCGCAGGCCGCCGAAGTTGTGTCCCATCTGGGTGACTTCAAGCAGTGCCATGCGCGCCCCCTAGTTCCTTTCCCCGCGCGGCGAGAGCACCTTGCGCAGGTTGAATTCCTTGAAGGAGACCAGCCCCCTGGGGCGGTAGATCATGACCAGGATGAGCAAGAGCGGGATGCACAGCCACTTGAGCATCTGGAGCGGGCGCAGCACCTCGGAGAGCGCGGAGATGCCCACCGCGCCGACGACGGAGCCGTACACGGAGTTGAGCCCGCCGAAGTAGACCATGGCCAGTATCTCGGCGAGCTTTTGCAGGCTGAAGTCTGCGGGGGAGATGTAGCGCAGGACGTGGGCATAGAGCCCGCCGGCCACCCCCGCCCAGAACGCGCCGAAGAGGAAGCAGCGCATCTTCACGGAGCGTGTGTCCACGGTCATGGCCTCGGCCGCAGACTCGTCGTCGCGCACGGCGTTGAGGCCCTTGCCCAGGGTGGAGGTCACGAAGTTGTTCATGATCCACACGCCGAGCACCGTGACGCCGAAGACCATGGGCAGCGTGGCCCAGTCGGGCTGGCCGGAGAGGCCGCGCGGCCCGCCCATGAACTCCAGGTTCTCCAGCAGGCTTTTCACGATGAACAGGAAGGCCAGGGAGATGATGGCCAGGTAGTCGCCCCGGGTCTTGAACGAGGGAATGGCGATGATCAGCGCGCCGAGCGCCGCCATCAACCCGCCGAAGAACAGCCCCACCGGGAAGAGCGCATGGCCCAGCACCGGGCTGAACACGGCCTCGCCGAGCATGCGGTGGTCGGTGAAGAGCCCGATGGTGAACACCGAGGCCATGTACGCGCCCAGGGCCATGAACCCCGGATGCGAACAGGAAAACTCGCCCATGTAGCCGTTGATGAGGTTCAGCGAGAGGGTCAGCAGGATGGCGATGAGCATGAGCTTCAGCGTCACCAGCCTATAGTCGGAGATGCCCGTCCAGAGGTGGAACACGGCGTAGAGCAGCGCCAGGTGCACCAGCGCGGAGACCAGCAGCGAGGAATCCAGCAGCTTTTTAGAGAGCGCGTTGGCCGTGCCCGCCGTGTAGCGCACGAAGAGCACCACGGGCAGGAAGTAGATGAGCGTGGTGTAGAGCAGCGCGCTGGGGATGAGCTGCGGCTCCTTGAGCATGAGGGTCAGGCCGAAGAGCGCGGGCACCTTGGGCAGGCCCAGGCCGCGCGCCAGCGGGTAGCCCACCGCGTGCTCCAGGCCCACGGCCAGCAGCGCGGCCGCGAGCCAGCCGAGCAGCGGCGCTCCGGTGACAAAGCGCCGGAGCCGCGCAAAGGCGTTCTTGATCGGTTCGGGTAGTTTCATCGGTTTTCGTCCTTGCAGTGCACTCCAGGGGAAATCGTGTCGCCGCCGGGTGTTGGCGGGGCCGCTGTCGCCGGGTCGGGATTACAGGCGCAGGCGCGCGCTGTACGACTCGCCGAACAGGCCGTGCGGCCGGAACACGAGAATGCCGAGAATGATGGAATAGGCGATGAGGTCGCGCCAGGAGGGCGACATCCAGGGCACGCTGGAGGCGATCATGGTCACGAAGACCTCGATGAAGCCGAGCATGTAGCCCGCGATGCACGCGCCCATGATGGAGCCGCGCCCGCCGAGGATGGCGGCCACGAAGGCCTTCCAGCCGTAGACGATGCCCATGTAGGGGTTGAGGATCGGATAGGCCAGGCCGAACATGATCCCGGCCACGGCCGCGAGCCCCGAGCCCAGGGCGAAGGTCAGCCGGGCGATGTTGTTCACGGGCACGCCCATGAGCGGCACCACCGGGAAGTCGAAGGCCATGGCGCGCATGGCCATGCCCCAGCGGGTGTGCTTCACGAACAGGTGCATGCCGAGCATCATGACCACCGAGGCGACCACGATCATGACCTTGATGTTGGTCAGCGTGACGCCGCCGAACTCCACCGTGCTGGAGACGATGAGCTCGGGGAAGGCGACCTTCTGCCCGCCCACGATGGCGAGCACGCCGGTCTCCAGCATGATGCCGATCATCAGGCCGGTGATGGCGGCGGAGGCGCGGGGCGCGTCGCGCAGGGGGCGGTAGCCCACGCGCTCGACCACCATGCCCACCACGGAGGTCAGCCCCATGGCCAGCAGGATGGTCATGGGCAGCACGATCCAGGTGGGCAGCGACCAGCCGAGCAGCACCGTGGCCACGCCCAGCGCGATGTACGTGCCGGTCATGAAGATGTCGCCGT
>JBFWJM010000280.1:0-4573 GCA_050253205.1 Desulfovibrionaceae bacterium | reverse complement strand
CGGGCACGCGCTCCATGATCGAGGTGGTGGGCACCGTGGCCGCCATCCTCGGCATCCTCCTGGCCTGGGTCATCGCCAGGGGCATCCTCCTGCCCCTGCGGAAGGGCGTGGACTTCGCCTCCCAGGTTTCCACCGGCGACCTCGACGCCACCGTGGACGTGGACCAGAAGGACGAGGTGGGCCAACTGGCCGAAGCCCTCAAGGACATGAGCCGGCAGCTGCGCAAGGTGGTGGGCGAGGTGCTCTCCGCCACGGAGAACGTGGCCTCCGGTTCCGAGGAACTCTCGGCCGCCTCGCAGACCCTCTCCCAGGGGGCCACGGAGCAGGCCGCGAGCATCGAGGAGGTTTCGGCCTCCATGGAGCAGATGACCGCCAACATCCAGCAGAACTCCGAAAACGCCAAGCAGACGGAGCAGATCGCCAAGAAGGCCGCCACGGACGCGGAGGAGAGCGGCGAGGCCGTGACCTCCGCCGTGGATGCCATGAAGAACATCGCGGAGAAGATCTCCATCATCGAGGAGATCGCCCGGCAGACGAACCTGCTGGCGCTGAACGCGGCCATCGAGGCCGCGCGGGCGGGCGAGCACGGCAAGGGCTTTGCCGTGGTGGCCGCCGAGGTGCGCAAGCTGGCCGAGCGCAGCGGCGCGGCCGCAGGCGAGATCAGCGAGCTCTCCAGTTCCACCGTTGGCGTGGCCGAGGAGGCCGGGCGCATGCTCGGCAAGCTCGTGCCCGACATCCAGCGCACGGCCGAGCTCGTGCAGGAGATCGCCGCGGCGAGCAACGAGCAGAACGCCGGGGCCGAGCAGATCAACCGCGCCATCCAGCAGCTCGACACGGTGATCCAGCAGAACGCCTCGGCCTCCGAGGAAATGGCCTCCACCTCCGAGGAGTTGGCCGGGCAGGGCCAGCAGCTCCAGGCGACCATGAGCTTCTTCTCCATGGGCAGATCCGGGGGCGGGGCCCAGCGCAGGGTCGTGGCCCGCAGCGCCCCGCCGAAGCGCCTGGAAGCCGCCGCAGCGAAGCCCGCAAAGGCCTCCCGAGGCGGTGGCAATGGCGGCAATGGAGGCTCCGGCGAGGGCGTGCATCTCGACATGGGCGCAAGCGACGACGAGTTCGAGCGCTTTTAGGCGCGGGCCGAGCTGAACGGCACAAACAATCGGGCCGGGCAATACATTGCCCGGCCCGTTTCGTCGTTCTTGGGGATCATTTGTCCCTGGGGGGGTCACTTCCAGGGCGGTGGCGGTGGGGGCGGCAGCAGCCAGCCCGGCCCCTTGATCTTTTCCTGGCGGCGGTTGCGCAGGTCGTCCAACAGCTGGGCGAGCTGGGCGTTTTCCTCCGGGGTCAGGAATTCGGCCGAGCGCTTGGCAAGGCCCTGGACCGTCTCGTGGAACCGGGGCCGGACCTCCTCTTCCAGGTCGCGCAGTTGGCGCACGGTGACGTCGAGCTCCTGGGCGATCTTTTCGCGGGTCTCGGGGGCGAGGTGCATGCGCTCGTCGACGTTGCGCAGGATGATCGCCTTGAGCGGCGGGCCGTCCTCGCCCCGGCCGAGGTGGTGCATGGCGTAGTTGATGTAGGCCCCGGTGCCGACGACGCCGATGACGATGCCGGAGCAGAGCAGGGCCAGCAGCCCCAGGCCGAGTTTCCACTTGTTCATGCCATCCTCCGTTGCCTAGAATCCCAGGGTTTGGGAGCCGTAGAGGGAGGCCAGGGCCGCTGGCACGGAGTCGAGCAGGGCCATGCCGTAGAGCAGGGCGATGGCCGCCGTGGCCAGGGCCGCCGTGGCGTATCTCGGGAGCAGCCGCTCCAGCGGGCCGATGGGCGGCGCGGCGAATTGCAGCTCCGCCATCACTGCGGCCGTGAATCCTGCGGGGATCGCCGGGATGTGCCGATGCCCATGCGCCCGTGCAAGGCGCGACAGCAGGGTGTCGATCAGGTTCGGGGTGGGTCTGCCCATTCGATCAACCTCCTCCTTGAGGTTCCAGTCCGGACAGGGCATCGCGAAGCTTGCGCCGCGCGCGGAAGGCCCTGACCTTCACGTTGGCTACACTCATATCGAGCAAGCCGGCTGTTTCCTTTACACTTCGTTCCTCCAAATGCAACAGCGTGACGACCATCCTGTCCAGGGGGGCGAGGTCGTCCAGCGCCCGGCGCAAGAGCGCCACGTCCTGGCCGAGGGCCACGGCGTCCGCGGGGTCGGGCGCGGTGCCGGGGGTGGCGGTTTCCAGGGGCTGCGGGGAGTGGGCCGAGAGGTCGCTCTCCACGGTTTCCCTGTTGCGGTAGCTCCTGCGCCAGTAGTCGTGGCAGGTCCGCACGGCGATGGTGGTCAGCCAGCGCACGAAGGGCTTGCGCGGGCGGTACCCCGCCAGGGACGCATAGGCCCGCACAAAGGCGTCGTGGGCCACACCCTCCACGTCGGCATACGGCACGTGGCTCGACACTATGCGAAAGATCTCCTCGCGATATCGGTTCACGAGTTGCGCATAGGCGTCGACGTCCCCTTTGATGATGCGTTTGATGATGGCGTAGTCGTCGTGGCTATGCGGCATAAGCTCCCGGGAAGTGGCGTTCCGGTCCCGGCCGATTCGGGGAGTGTGGCCCGGCCGGGACCGAAACGCAATCCGCATGCGGAAATATCTACAGGCTGCCGAGGGGACGATCGCTTCCCTCTGCGCATCGCCATGGGACGGGCCGGATGCGCCGTCTCATGCGTATGCTTTCGCGGGTTCCGGTTTCCAGGAGCAATTGGCGACCCTCTCCTTCCATCGTCCGCACCAACTGCATCGCTGGCGCTGTGGGGGAGGTTACGCGGGATCAGCGATTTTCGGCGGCCACGCGGCGCATCTCCCCGTGGGCCCAGGCCAGGGCCTGCGGCACGGCGACTCCCTCCTGCGTTGCCATGCGGATCATGCGCGGAATGATGGCCCGGGCGTATATCTCCGCGGCCAGGGTGCCGTCGGCGCGCCCGTTTTGGCCGAAGTCGGCCATGCGTTCCAGCCCGGAGAGTATCTCGCGCATCTTGGGCCGACCGTAGCGCCGGAAAACGCCCAGCGGGTCGCGCATGAATGCGTCGGAGGCGGCAACGTCGCGCAGCACGGGGAGCATGCCCCCGGGGGCCAGGTGCACCCACTCCACATACGCCGCCGGGGAGTAGAGGAAGTCGAGCAGGCTGCGCACGGCCTCGCGCTTCTCCCGGCTGGAGCCACGGACCACGCCCAGGCCGTTGACCACGCCGTAGCCTGCCGAACGCGCATGGGTGATGAGCGGGGCGAGGCGCGTGTTGCGGGCCAGCTCGGGGTCGAAGGGCGCCCCGGGCAGGTCCGGGAAGTGGCCCTGGCCGAGCGAATCCTCTGCGGCCCCCTCCAGGGCCAGGTCGTCCATGATGAAGGTGGAGTAGAAGAGCATGGCCGCGCGGCCCTGGAGGTAGTAGTCCCGGGCGCGCCAGGTCTGCGGGCCCTTCGGGGTGCACCCGGCAAGCTCCACGTACAGTTCGAGGGTTTCGGCCATGGCCGGGGTGTTGAAGTCCGGCTCGCCCCGGGAGTCGAACATGTCGGCCCCGTTGCTGAGGGCCAGCTGGGTGAATATCTGCTCCGAGTAGGAGGTGCCGCCCGTGCCCAGGAGGATGCCGTAGGTTCCCCTGGCCGGGTCGGTGAAGCGGTGCGCGGCCGTGCGGATGGCCGCCCAGGTGGAGGGCGGGGCCAGCCCGGCCTCCTCGAACCAGTCGGCCCGGTACCAGATGCCCTGCACCCAGCCGTGCAGCGGCACGGCGTAATAGCCCTTCCCGCCGGGCACGGCGAGGCGGCGCAGGGCCCCGGAGTAGAACCGCTCCCCGCCGATGCGCTCGATGGCCCGCGTGGCCTCGCCCGGGTCGAGGACGCCCCGCTTCCCCAGGCTGGTGAGGAGCTGGGCCCCGGTGTTCACGAGGTCGGGCGGGTCGCCTTCCTCCACGGCGCGCAGGGTCCGCTCGTGGAGCTTGTTCTCGTCCACGCTTTCAACGCGAACCTCCACGCCGGGGTGCGTCGCCGCGAACACGTCCGCCAGGTAGCGGATGCCCGCCAGGCGGTCCGCGTGGATTTCCGACGTCCAGAGCACGATCCGCAGGAGGCGTGCGGGCTCTCCCCCCGCCGGGGAGGCCAAGGGCGCGCCAAGCAGCAGCGTGGCCAGCAGCGGGGCAAGGAGCATGGGGGTGTGCATTCGTCGCATGGGGCCTACTTGGAGTGGAATATCTGGATGCCGTCCCAGGACGGGGCCGGGGGATTGGCGGCGAGGGTCGCGGCCCGTTCGCGCATGAAGCGCGTCAGGCCGTCCTCGGGGTGGCCCGCGAGCAGTTCCTCGAAGAGCCGGGCCGCCTCGGCGAAGTGCCGATCCAGCAACAGGGCGTAGCCCCGCTCGTGGAGCCGCACGAGGTCGAGTTGCTCCGGGGTGGCGGGGTGGGGCAGGCCAGCGCCGGGGAGCGAGGCGTCCAGGGTGTAGACCTCCATGGGCTGGTGCGTGCCCTTGGGCTGGACCAGGCCCACGGATCGGAACAGGAACTTCTCGCGCGCCGCGTAGCGGACCGTGGCGCTGACCAGTATCT
>JBFWJM010000279.1:0-4588 GCA_050253205.1 Desulfovibrionaceae bacterium | reverse complement strand
CCGATCTAAGCCGCCGTCCACCACCAGCCGGGAGCCATACAGCTGCACGGACACGAAGAAAACGGTGAGCAGGAGGATGCTCGCGAAGGAGAGGTAGCGGAGCTTCATGAAGCCTCGGCCCCGCTCGCGGACTCGTTGTCCCGCTCCTGGAAAATGCGGCAGGACTCCCCACCCATCTCGGCGTTGGCCTCCATGACCTCCACCACCTCGTCCATCCTGCCCAGAAAAGCGGGCACCAGCGCGGGGTCGAAGTGGCCCCCCGCCCCGCGCTCCAGCTCGGCCACGGCCCGCTCCATGCTCCAGGCCTCCTTGTAGGGCCTGCGGCTGGTCAGCGCGTCGAACACGTCCGCCACGGCCACGATGCGCCCCACCAGGGGGATGTCCTCCCCGGCGAGCCCGCGCGGATACCCCCCGCCGTCCCACTTTTCGTGGTGCGTCAGGGCCACGTCGCGCGCGGTGCGCAGCAGTGGGCTCGCATGGGTGCCGATGATGCGCCCGCCTATGGTCGTGTGGCTCTGCATGGTCAGCCGCTCCTCGGCCGTGAGCGGCCCGGGCTTGAGCAGTATCTTGTCCGGTATGCCGATCTTGCCCACGTCATGCATGGGCGCGGCGTGCAGGATGAGGTCGGCCTCGGTTACATCCATGCCCACGGCCAGCGCGATGATGCGCGAAAACTGGCTCATGCGCACCAGGTGCAGGCCGGTCTCGTTGTCCTTGAATTCCGCCGCGAGGCTCAGGCGACGGATGATCTGGAGCCTGGTTTCGTCGAGCTCCGCAGTCCGCTCGCGGACCTTGCGCTCCAGGGCGCGGCTCTGGTCGTAGAGGGCGAGCTGGGTCTTGACCCTGGCTCGGACCACGGCGGCGCGGATGGGCTTGGTGATGTAGTCGGCCGCGCCGAGCCCCAGGCCGTGGGCCTCGTCCTCGGTTTCGCCCATGGCCGTGACGAAAATAACAGGCACCCGGCGGGTTCGCGGGTCGTCCTTGAGCCGCCGGCAGACCTCGTAGCCGTCCATCTCCGGCATCATCACGTCGAGCAGCACGAGGTCCGGGGGATTCTCGAAGGCGACCCGCAGGGCCTTCTCCCCGCTGGTGGCCGCCTTGACCCGGTATTCGTCTCCAAGCAGCTCGGAAAGTATGGCGATGTTCGCGGAAAGATCGTCCACGACAAGGATCGTCTCCCTCTCCCCTACGCGCTCCATCTCTTCCTCCGGCAACAGGTCCAGTGGGGCTCATCATGACGGTAGCCCGGAATGCCCCCGGCGCAAAGTCTTTTTTGCCGACTGCGGCGGGGAGCCACCGCGCCGACGAAACGGGGCTCTTTGCCAAATATCGCCACAAAAAAACGCATATTCATGCTCCATTGTGACGAATATAGCCATCTTGTGTTTTATTATCTTTTAAGGCAGAGTCTTTTTGTGACGTGTACGACTATATCGACCATTGCGTCACGCCCTCTGCTATTACACGAGCCGCATCACAACGCGTGAAACGACGCATAACCCGACCGGACCGACAATGCGCTCACTGCATACCGCTGATCTTGCCCCGGGAATGGTCCTTGGCAAGGACGTGCACGGGAGCAATGGCCGCCTGCTGTTGCGGGAAGGGCAGACAGTGGAAGAGCGCCACCTGCGCATCCTCAACATCTGGGGGGTGACGGAGGTCTTCGTGCGCCACGAAGACTGCCCCGATCCTTCGGCCGAATGCGGTGACGACCCCCTCCTGGCCCTCGCCAGGGAGACGGTGGCGGCGCGCTTCGCCGTGCCCCGGCCGCTGGGGCCGCCGCTGGCGGAGCTGGAGCGCCAGTGCGTTCTCGAAGCTGCCGCGCAGTTGCTCAGGGAGAAGGGTGCCAAGCCCCCCCGGGCTGACGCCGCGCCCCCCAGGGTCTCCGGTTCCAGGCCTCCAGCAACCTCCAGCCTTGGGCCATCAGGGGCTTCCAGCCCCGGGCCGGACATCGAGGCCCTCACTGGCACGGACTCCGGCCTCGCCTCCCTGCCCGACATCCACCAGCGCATCGCCACGGCGCTGGACGACCCCGCCTGCACGGCCGGAATGCTGGCGGGCATCATCTCCAAGGACCCGGGGCTCAGCGCCC
Source organism: Desulfovibrionaceae bacterium (assembly GCA_050253205.1). Classification (GTDB taxonomy): domain Bacteria; phylum Desulfobacterota; class Desulfovibrionia; order Desulfovibrionales; family Desulfovibrionaceae; genus JAHJKV01. The sequence continues at coordinate 2,493 of JBFWJM010000279.1, read as the reverse complement.
GCATCCTGCGCATGGTGAACAGCCCTGCCCAGGGCCTCGCCAGGAAGGTCGACACCCTCACCCGCGCCGTGGTCGTGCTCGGCGTGCGGGAGGTCAGCCAGCTCGCCCTGGGCATGAGCGTGTTCGGGCTCTTCGGCAACCTGCGCTCCGACTTTTTCCCCATCCGCGACTTCTGGCGCCATTCCCTGGCCTGCGGGGTGTTCGCCCGGTTGCTTGCCGCGCGCATGGGGCGCAAGGACGTGGAGCGCTTCTTCGTGGCGGGCATGCTCCATGACGTGGGCCGCCTGGTCATGCTGCGCCTGGCACCCGAGCACCTCGCCGAGGCCGTGCGCCAGGCCGGAGAGCGGCGCATCGCCCTGGTGGAGGCCGAACGCGACGTCTTCGGTTACACCCACTGCGACGTGGCGGCCAGGCTCTTGGAGCGCTGGCTGCTGCCCGAGAGCCTGACGGAGCTCGTCAGTCGGCACCATGCGCCCCTGGAGTCCCGCCTGCCGGAGGACGCCTCCGTGATCCATGTGGCGGACGCCCTGGCCCTCGCCTTCGGCCTCGGCAACGGCGGCCAGGCACTGTTCACGGGCCTCTCCCCGGAGGCCTGGGCGCTCCTCGGCCAGCCCGAAAGCATCATCGCCACCTCCGCCGCGCAGGCCCGCCGCCAGCTCGACGACATCGAGGCCGTATTCTCCGGAGCCCATGCATGACCCCCGAACAGCGCATAGCATTCCTGGAGCGCCAGGTCTCCGCGCTGGAGCGCGAGCGCTCCGCCGCCCTGGACGCCCTGGAGCTCGCGTCCTCTCTGGGCAGCTTCGAGACGGCCTACAGCCAAAACCCGGACCAGACGCCTATCCTGAAGGAGATCTGCCGCAGGGCCACGGTGATGCTGCCCTTCCGCTCCACCTCGGTGTATCTCATCGACGACGAGACCCAGGATCTGGGCACCACGCACCATGCCGCGCCCGACCACGCCGACGAGGCGAACGCCGAGGTGGAGGAGCTCATCCGCGACCAGTCCTTCGCCTTCGCCATCCAGACGGAGCGGCCGTGCTTCTTTCGCTCCGGGCGAGGCGGCAAGGGGCAGGTCATGCTCCACGCCATCGCCACGCCCACGCGCATGCGGGGCATGTTCGTGGGCCTGCTGGAGCACAGCGTGGAACACGTCCCCGACACCACGCTCAGCCTGTTTCCGGTGGTCATGCAGGCCGGGGCCCACGCCCTGGAGAGCTATGAGCTGGGCAGGCAGTGCCACGAACACCGCCGCCACCTCGACCGCCTCGTGCGCGAGCGCACGGCCCTGCTCGAAGAGGCCAACGCCACCCTGCACACCATCCTCGACAACCTCCCCGCCGGGGTTCTCGTGGTGGACGCCGACACCCACGCCATTGTTGACATGAACCCGGCAGGCCTGCGTATGATCGGCGCAGAGAAGTCGCAGGTGGTGGGTCGCAAGTGCTTCCGCTTCGTCTGCCCCACGCACGAGGGCCGCTGCCCCATGGCCCGCGAGGGCGACACCCTCGAACTGGCCGAACGCACGCTGCTCACCACGGACGGGGGCACCGTGCCGATCCTCAAGACCGTGGCCAGGACCACCCTCGGCGGCAAGCCCCACCTGGTGGAAATCTTCGTGGACATCACCGAGCAGAAGAAGCTCGAACGTCTGCGCGAGGACATCGAGCGCATCACCCGCCACGACCTCAAGACCCCGCTCAACGGCATCATCAACATCCCGGAAATCCTGCTGGGTTCCCTCGACCTCAAGGAGCACGACCGTGAGCTGCTGAAGGCCGTCAAGGAGAGCGGGCTCAAGATGCTCCGGCTCATCAACACCTCCCTGGACCTCTACAAGATGGAGGTCGGCGGCTACCATTACCAGCCCGTCACCGTTGACCTGATCCCGCTCATCGACGGCGTGCTCCGAGAGCTGGAGAACTGGAGCCAGGCCAAGCGGCTGGAGGTGCGCCTGCTGCGGGGGGGGCGGCCTTGCGCCGTGCGCGAGCCCTTCCTGGCCCGGGGCGAGGAGCTGCTGCTCTACTCCCTGCTGGCCAATCTGGTGAAGAACGCCATGGAGGCCTGCGGCATGGGCGGGGTCGTGACCATCGACCTGCAAGACGGCCCGCCGCAAACCATCACCATCCACAACCCCGGCGTAGTGCCGCCCGAGGTGCACGAGCAGTTCTTCGAGAAGTACGCCACCCACGGCAAGAGCCAGGGCACGGGCCTTGGCACCTACAGCGCCCTACTCATGGCCAGAACCATGGGCGGCGACATCACCCTGGACACCGACGAGGAGCGCGGCACCCTGCTGCGCGTGGTCCTGCCCTGACGAGCGGGCGAAATGGTGCACCACCAAAATAGGAAAGCCGGATGATTTGTTTTTGGGGCTGTCCTAGCTAACTAGGTTTTCTGCCGCTGGTTAATCCATTTTTTCAGTTGGTTGAGTAGCATTTTATGATCGCCACCATTGAACCGCCATTCGCACTCCTTAAGGAACAGGAAAAA
>JBFWJM010000278.1:0-4589 GCA_050253205.1 Desulfovibrionaceae bacterium | reverse complement strand
CGGAAGGCGACCCCTTCTAGGGAGGGTCTTCGGTTTCTGCGGTACTGCGGCGTCTTCTCGATGAGGTCGAGGAGGATGAGCGCGGTCTTCAGGTGCTTGGTGTTCTGCTAGTCCAGCGCCGCGATGAGGTGATCCTTGAGCGGAGCGATGGCTTCGTGCAGCCGGGCGATGCCGGTTTCCTCCAACTGGTGCACGGCCTCCAGCACCTCCAGGAACAGGCTCTCCAGGTGCTCGTCGTACCGGGTGTAGTACCGCATGGCCTGGCGTGCGGTGAGCAGCCCATAGACCACGTCCTCCATGCGCGTGTAGTCCCGGCCCCAGACGTCCCCGGCCGTGAACTGCGGCCGGGCGGGCGGCGAGAGTTCCGCCAGGGGGCCTCCCCCGTTGCCGCGACACTCGCGGCGGAAGTCGTCGAGCGCGATGACCTGTCCCATGTGTTCTCCCCTTTCCCGGAGGGCTCAAGCCGCCCGGGCCACACGTCTCTTCGGCAGCATGGCGGGAAACTTGAGGGCCGTATGAGGGTTGGCGGGGGTCCGTTTGTTGGCCTCCGGGGGGAATTGGCGTACCCTGGCGGAGGAGGCCGCATGCTGCTCGACGTACCCTTTCATCCCGACCCGTCCTACCTGCGCCTGCTCGCGGAGCTGGCCCCGGCGCTGGAGTCCGTGCACGTGGGCCTGAACCGCCCCGAGGCGGCGGACGCGCGCAACCCCCTGCGCCATCGCCCCCTGGAGGAGACCCTCGCCGGGCTCGCAACGCTGCCGGAGGGCCTGGCGCGGTACGCGCTGCTCAACGCCCGATTCCAGGCCCCGGAACGCTGCCTCGAACCCGCGTCCCTGCGGGCGGTGGCGTCCCTGCTGGAACGGCTGGCGGACGAAGCCGCGCTCACGGGCATCGTGGTGGCGGACGGCTACTTCCTCCAGGCCCTGGGCCGCGCCGCGCCGCGCATTGCCGCCCGGCTGGAGGCCGTGCCCTCGGTGAATTGCGCCATCGACACCCCTGCCCGGGCAGCGGCCTGGCTCGCGCTGGTCGGGCGGTGCGGCTTCCGCCCGCCGTCCCGCCTGGTGCTCGACCGCTCCCTGAACCGCGACCGTGCCCGGCTGGCGGCCGTGGTCAGGGCCATCCGCGAGCGAAGCCCAGGCCTGCGGCTGCTGCTCCTGGCCAACGAGGGTTGCCTGCCCCATTGCCCCTACCGCCCCGCCCACGAGTCGCACCTGGCCCTGGCGCGCATGCCCGGCCAGGGCGACCGCACCTTTGCCCTGAACCGAGATTTCGGCTGCGTGGCAGAGCTGCTCGCCGAGCCGTGGCGGCTCTTTACCTCGCCGTTCCTGCGGCCGGAGGATGTCGATTCGTATGACGAATTGGTGGACGGTGTGAAGATCTGCGGCCGGGAGCGCGGCGGCGCGCGGTTCCTCTCCCGAGCGGTGCGGGCCTATGCTGGCCGGGCATTCTCGGGGAATCTGCTCGCGCTGCTCGATACCCTGGGAGAGTTTGAGGACCGCTGGGAGGTGCGCAACGAAACCTTGCCCCAGGACTTTGCCCGGCGGGTGGAGCGCTGCGCCGGGGAGGCGGCGGACTGCGCGGCGTGCGGCGAGTGCTCCCGGCTGGCCGGAGCGCACCTCAAGATCCGCGAGGCGGGGCTGCCGGACCTGCGCGCCAGGGGTGCGCGGGGGAGGGGTGCATGCCGGAGCTGCTGAGGGGGGGCGGGTGGCTGCTCGCCGTTCTCGCGGCGGGGTACGCGGCCCTGTGCCTGGGCATGTATCTGTTGCAGGGGCGGCTCGTGTATCGCCCGGTGCGCGGGCTCGTGGCGAACCCGTCCGAAGCGGGGCTGGCCTACGAGGAGGTCTGGATTCCCGTTGGGGGGGAACGGGTCCACGCCTGGTACGTGCCCGCGCCTGCTGCGAAATCAAAGGAAGGGCCGGGGCGCGGCACGGTGCTTTTCTGCCACGGCAACGGCGGCAACATCTCCCACAGGCTGGAGACCCTGCGCCTGCTCCATGGGCTGGGCATGCACGTCCTGCTCTTCGACTACCGGGGCTATGGCCAGAGCGAAGGCTCGCCCTCGGAGGTTCATACCCGCGAGGATGCGCTCGCCTGCTGGGGGTGGCTGCTCGCGGAGCGGGGCGAGCCGCCGGAACGGATCGTGGTCATGGGCCGCTCCCTGGGCGGGGCCGTGGCCGCGCGGCTGGCCGTGGACGCGGCCGGGAGGGCCGGGCCCATTGCCGCTGTTCCCATTGGTGCCGGGCCCGTAACCAGACCCGTTCCAGCGGGGCTGGTGCTCGAATCCACCTTCACCTCCATCGCGGACATGGGCGCGCGCAGCTATCCCTGGCTACCCGTCAAGCCCCTGACGCGCCACCGCTACGACACCCGCCCGCTCCTGCCCCGGGTGCGCTGCCCGGTGCTGGTGGCGCACAGCCCGGACGACGGCACCGTCCCCTGGGACATGGGCCGCGAGCTCTTCTCCCTGGCTCCGGGGCCCAAGGCGTTCCTGGAACTCTCGGGCGCGCACAACGACGGCTGGCAGCTGACCGGGGAGCCCTACAGGCGCGCACTGGACGACTTCTTTCGGGCGGTGCTGCCGTGATTATCGTAAAGTTATCGATAAGTACAAGATTGGCTTTTCCCGTTTCATTTTTTCCAGGGATCCAGGCGTGACACCCCCGCACGGTCCGGCCTTGGCCGCCCTGGCGGCGGATGCGCTCCTGGCCGTGCACGTGCTTCTGGCCGGGTTCAACGTGCTGGCCCTGCCCGCCATCTGGATCGGCGCGTGGGCGGGGCGGGCGTTTGCTTCCAGCCGCTGGTTCCGGGGGGCGCACCTGGGGTGCATGGGGGTGGTGGCCGCCCTGGCCCTGCTGGGCGAGGCCTGCCCGCTGACCTCCTGGGAGAATGCGCTGCGCGCCCGGGCCGGGCAGGCGGGCTACCAGGGCTCGTTCCTGCGCCACTGGACCGAGGGCTGGTTCTGGGTGGATGCGCCCGAGGAGGCCTTTGCGGCGGCCTATGCGGCGTGGTTCCTGCTCGTCTTTCTGACGCTGCGGGCCGTGCCCGTGCGCTGGCGGGGGTGAGCCTGCCAGCCACGCGCCCATGAGCGGGGCGGAACATCTTTCCCGCCCGCCGAATTTATCCCCGGAATTACAGAGCTATTTTTTGAGGCATGGTCCTTGCTTTCCTCCCGGCAATCCCCCAAGGAGGAAAAACATGAAGATCGACAGCCTCGAACAGCAGTCCCTGAATATCCTGCGGCCGGACATGCAGACCAAGGCCGCCCAGGCCCAGGCCGCACAGGCCCGCGAGCACGAAGCCCTCTCTGCCAGAGGGAGCGCCCAGGGCGACCAGGTGGCCGCCCCGAGCATTGATTTTTCCCAGCTGGGCGATGCCCACTCCCTGGACCCGGACCGGGTGGCCGCGCTCATTGCCGATCCTTTCGGCGGGGAATGATTCACCTTTTCCCTGGTAGAGCCAATTGATGCCGCCAGCGCACATGGTTCGCCCATATGCGCCGTAACCAAGTGCATCCAGTGGAAATATGTCGGCAAAACCTGCTCGGGCGCAGGTTTTGCCGTTTTTTTCGTCCAACCCTCTGGACAGGTCCTTTTGCAGGGCGTATATTGAAATTGAAGATAGGCGGCAGAGGCACTGCCAGAGGCGGTCCGAAGCCACGTAACAATCGGAACGGAGGGTAGGAGGAAATAGAAACAGAGCAGTTTACTTACATACTGGCGAATGGAGTCGCCCCGAGCCCTGAAAGAGCACCGTGCGCGTAACACAGTTTCCGCAGGCCTATATGGAACCGGGAAACAGGCCGTATGAACCGGCAACGCGCACATTCCTTTTGAGCAACAGAACTACAACATTCGGAACACCTTCATATCCTCCCCACTCGTGGCGGCCACCCAGCGTTCGTGCCGCCGCCCCGCAAGCGCCCTCACGGCGCTTTTTTTGCGCCGCGAAGGCGGGGGCAGGGACGGGCAAATGCGCGCCAGTGCCGCGACTGGGCCCGCCCCGGCGCGCAAGCTCCAACCTGCGTCACTCGGCGCACTCCAGCACCACCTGGGCCCACGGCACCCCCTGAATGCCGCGCGGCCCAGCCGCACCGGGGCCTCGATCCCTTTCATCAGTCCAGGCAGCGCGCCGTAGCTGGCGCGCGACGGAGACGAGCCGCGACCGGGCGGCAAGCATCATGCTGCACATCTACGGCATGCGCGTGTACGGCTCCAAGCGAAACGCCGTTGGGGGCATGCTCCGGGCGTTGCGCCAAGGGTTGCCCTGGCTGCCCTGGCCCCCCTGTCCTGAAACCCGGCCCGGACAGCCCCCTCGTCAGCCCTCGTCCCAGGCGCGCCGCAGGAAGATGCCGGGGGAGAGCTCGGGCCTGTCGCAGTGCAGGACCACGCGCTGGCCGGAGTGGGTCTCCATGAGCCCTTGGCCCTCCTCGGTCTCCACGCCGAATTCGTCGCTGGAGAGGCGCGGCCGCCGGAGCCCCGGCAGGAGAAACTCCACCCTGTCGTCCCGTGTGCGCCAGCGGTGCTTCACGTCCGCCAGCCAGCGCCCGGGGCCCAGGCCCTCCACTATGCGCGCCAGCACGGGCCGGGCGT
>JBFWJM010000277.1:0-4662 GCA_050253205.1 Desulfovibrionaceae bacterium | reverse complement strand
AAGGTCACCTTCTCGGGGGTCACCTCTTCCAGGCGCTTGAGAGGCCGGGCTGCGCAGGGCACGGTCTTCCAGATATCGGCGAAGAGCGAGGCCGCCGCACGGTGGAACACGCGCCCGTCCGCACCCTTGGCCGAGAGGGTCACGGCCACGGGTCCGGGAGCCAGGGAGGACGAGGGCTCGATGTCCAGGGTGGCCGCCTTGTCGGGCATGAAAATGTATCCGGGCAGGCGCATGTCGCGCAGTTCGGGCGTGCCGCCGAAGGCCGCGAGTTGGGGCGTCAGATAATCGACGACCGCCTGACGGATGGCCGCCTGGGTGAAGACGAAGCCGCCGCGCTGGACCACCAGGCGCGAGGGCAGCACGCAGGCCCCGGCCAGGTCGGGGGCGTAATACTTGAGCAGCCGCTCCAGCTGATCCTGGGTGACGGCCTGCTGGCGACCGGGATAGTCCGGCGACTTCCAGAGCTGCAAGCCCGACACCCGGGTGCGGACGGGCTCGGGCACCTCGCCCACGAAGAGCACGATCTCCCCGAGGGTCACGTGCTCCTCCTGGGCCACGGCGGCGGGCTGCACCTGGAGCCGCCAGCCACCCTCCCCGGCCCCGGCCGGAAGCGGCCCAAGGGCCAGGCAGAGCAGCCAGGCCGCCGCCAGGGCGGCGAGCGCGGCCAGTGCCGTGCCCTTCGTGGTGGTCGCGTTGGTGGTCGCGTTGACGTGCATGGCGTTCCTCCCCTGCAATCCGAACTAGCGCTTCACGTTGATGGCCGTCTGGAGCATGGCGTCGGAGGTGGTGATGGCCTTGGAGTTCACCTCGAAGGCGCGCTGGCCGATGATCAGGCCCACCATCTCGTCCACCATCTCCACGTTGGAGCCTTCCAGAAAGCCCTGGGACAGGGTGCCGAAGTTCTCGTCCCCGGGGGTGCCCGAGGTGACGGGCCCCGAGGCCTCGGTCTCCACGTAGAGGTTCTTGCCTATGGCGTTGAGCCCGGCGGGGTTGATGAAGTTGTAGAGGTCGATGTCCGCCGAGGAGAGTTCCGATCCGTTGGCGTCCAGGGCGGCGATGTGCCCGTCCTCGGTGACGGTGATGTTCACGGTGTCCGTGGGCACGGTGAACTCCGGCTGCAGGGGGTAGCCGTTGGCGGTGACCACCCTTCCGTCGCTGTCGAGCTTGAAGGAGCCGTCGCGGGTGTAGGCGTCCTGGCCGTTGCGGTCCACCAGGAAAAAGCCGTCGCCCTCGATGGCGATGTCCAGGGTGTTGCCCGTGTTCTGGAAGCTGCCCTGGGTGAAGAACTTGTGCACCGTCACGGGCCTGACGCCCATGCCCACCTGCATGCCCGTGGGCACGCGGTTGCCGCTCTCGTTCATGGTTCCGGCGAGGCGCACGGTCTGGTACATGAGATCCTCGAACTCGGCCCGGCTCTTCTTGAAGCCCGTGGTGTTCACGTTGGCCAGGTTGTTCGAGAGCACGTCGATGTGGGTCTGCTGGGCCACCATGCCCGTGGCCGCCGTCCATAAGGAACGCATCATGGCTTGTTCTCCTTGGGGTTACACGTTGGCCCGGCCGACCTGCTGGGTCAGCTTTTCATCCATGTCCGCCGTGCCGCGCATCATCTTGGTGTACATCTCGAAGGCGCGCTGCACCTCGATCATGCCGACCATCTCCGTGACCACTTCCACGTTGCCCGCCTCCAGGTAGCCCTGCTGGACCTCAAGGTCCGTCGGGGCGATCTCCTGTGCCTGGGACTGGGGGTCGATCTGGTAAAGATTGTTGCCGATCTTTTGCAGGGCGAGCTTGTCGTCCACGTCCACGAGCTCCAGGGTGTCGAGCACCTGGCCGCCCGCCAGGATGCGCCCGGAGGGGTCCACATCGACGAGGGTTCCCGGGGGCACGGTGATGGGCCCGCCCTGCCCCAGCACCTCGAACCCGCGCGGGGTCACGACCCTGCCGTCGTTGGTCAGGGTGAACGCCCCGTCCCGGGTGAGGTAGTCTCCGTCCGGGGTGCGGACCTTGAAGAATCCATCGCCCATGAGCGCGAAATCCAGGCGGTTGTTCGTTTCCCTGAGGCTCCCCTGCTGGAAGTCGATGCGCTGGTCCGAAAGGCGCGGCTTGGCGATGACGTCCGCCTTGGGCCACATCTCCTTGTCCCGCAGGAAACCCTTGGAATCGACCAGATAGTCGTGGGCGAACCGAAGGAAGGTGTCCTTGAAGGCCACCACGTCCTTCTTGTAGGCGTTCGTGTTCACGTTCGCCAAATTGTTGGCGATCTGGTTCATCCTGATTTCATTGGACATTGCGCCGAACATGGCGCTCATCATGCTGTCTCGCATGGCGTTCCTCCTGGTCGTTGCCCTGGTGTTGCAACTTGCGGGCCACCCGGCCAGTGCCCACGCGCGCGCGCCGGAGGCGGCGAGTCACGCCTTCTTCACCATGACGACACGCCACGGAAAGGAACGCGGCGGAGCCCTTGAGTAGATATCCGGGGCATGATCCTTCATAAGGAGAAACGGCCATGACCTTCCGCACCGACAGCGTGTTCCAGGCGTTTTGCACCAACCACCCCTGCGCCCTGCACGACACGGCGAACGGCTCGGGCAGCCGGGCGCTGCTGGTGTCCATCTCCAGCCGTTCGGCAAGGGTGCGCCTGGAAGAGCTCGCCCCGCCTCCTGCAAGCGGGCAGCGCGTGCGCCTCGCCCCGAACTTCCGGTCCGACTTTCACTGGGAGGACATCGAGGCCCGGGTGGACGAGGTGCGCGGCCGCGTCGTCCGGCTGCGCTTTGCCTCCCCCCTGCCCCTCTCCGGCGCGCGGCTCTGCCAGCTCACCCGCCGCTAGCCCACGCTCCGAAAACACCGCGAAAATAGGGCCTGCGTGGTGGTTGACAACGCCCCGCCGGAAGTTTAATACACGATCTGCCGTCAAGGGACGCCTCCCGAAGCGGCATGAGCGGGCGTAGCTCAGTTGGTAGAGTACAAGCTTCCCAAGCTTGGTGTCGCGGGTTCGACCCCCGTCGCCCGCTCCAAGGCCTCTGCAGGAACTCCGCCTGTGCCATGAGACTGACGTTGAAGTGGGCCTTTGGTCCACTTTTTTATTGGTTCGGCAAGCACGGCACGGCGAGAGCGGACAGTATATATGATGAAGGACAGACGCACGAAAATCATCGAGGAAGTCGCGGAGCCCATAGTCACCGGGCTCGGCTTTTCGTTGTGGGGCGTGCACGCCCCCTCGGCGGGCAAGCGAACCGTGGTCTCCATCTTCGTGGATGGCGAGAACGGCATCAACCTCGACGAGTGCGCGCAGATCAGCCGCGACGTGGGCCTCGCCCTGGAGGTGGAGGACGTCATGCCCGGACCCTACGTGCTGGAGGTCTCCTCCCCCGGGCTGGAGCGCCGCTTCTTCGAGCCGGGGCAGATGCGGACCTACCTGGGCCGCAGGGTCAAGGCCGAGCTGCTCGACATGGTGGACGGCAGGCGCAACTACGCGGGCATCCTCACCGAGGCGGGCGAAACATACTTCATCCTTGAGGACGACGAGCATATTTCCCACAGGATCGAATGGGAGCAGGTCAAGAAGGCCCGCCTCATTCACGAATTCTAACCACCCGGACGCTCTGGTTCGCGGCGCGGCCAAGGGCCCCCGCGAAGGGTCCCGCGAAAGCGGAGGAACAGCATGTCGGAACTGAAAAAGGCCATCGACCAGATCAGCAAGGATCGCGGCATCGACCGCGAGCTGCTCATCGACACGCTTGAGGAGGCGGTCCGCTCCGCCGTGGCCCGCAAGTACGGCGAGTCCATGGATATCGAGGTCACCTTCAACGAAGAGCTCGGCGAGATCGAGGTCTACCAGTTCAAGGTGGTCGTCGAGGAAGTGCACGACGACATCTCCGAGATCATCCTGGACGAGGCCCGCCAGCACGACCCCAAGGTGCAGATCGACGACGAGATGGGCTTCAAGCTCAAGGTCGAGGACCTGGGGCGCATCGCCGCCCAGTCCGCCAAGCAGGTGATCATCCAGCGCATGCGCGACGCAGAGCAGGAGATCATCTACGAGGAATACAAGGACCGCCTGGGCGAGATCGTCGGCGGCATCATCCAGCGCCGCGACCGCACCGGCTGGATCATCAACCTCGGCCGCACCGAGGCCCTGCTGCCCAAGGAGGAGCAGGTGCCCCGCGAGCGCTACAAGCGCGGCGACCGCGTCCAGGCCTACATCATCGACGTGCAGAAGGAGTCGCGCGGGCCGCAGGTGGTGGTCTCCCGCTCCCACCCCGACTACATGGTCTCCCTGTTCCACCGCGAGGTGCCGGAGGTTTCCGACGGCACGGTCAAGATCATGGGCGTGGCGCGCGACCCGGGCCTGCGGGCCAAGGTGGCCGTCCAGTCGCGCGACCGCGACGTGGACCCCGTGGGCGCCTGCGTGGGCATCCGCGGTTCGCGCATCCAGAACATCGTGCAGGAGCTGCGCGGCGAGCGCATCGACATCGTGGTCTGGAACCCGGACATCGTCATGTACGCCAAGAACGCCCTCTCCCCGGCGGTCATCAGCCGCATCTCGGAGAACGCCGAGGACCAGATTCTCGAAGTGGTGGTGCCCGACGACCAACTCACCCTGGCCATCGGCCGCAAGGGCCAGAACGTCAAGCTGGCGAGCAAGCTCCTGGGCTGGAAGAT
>JBFWJM010000276.1:0-4678 GCA_050253205.1 Desulfovibrionaceae bacterium | reverse complement strand
GGGGGGGTTTCCGGAGTCGGTGGCTGGGTCGACCTTTTTCACCAGGTGACCGTCCTCAAAGGGACCTTTTTTTAGCGTTCTCGGCATGACTTGAAACTCCTACTTCTGTCCGCGGCGCTTGACGATAAGCTTGGACGATGCCTTCTTCTTGTTGCGGGTCTTGTAGCCCTTCGTCGGCCAGCCCCACGGGGAGCAGGGATGGCGGCCGCCGGAGCTGCGGCCCTCGCCGCCGCCGAGCGGGTGGTCTATGGGGTTCATGGCAACGCCGCGAACCTTGGGGCGGTTGCCGAGCCAACGGTTGCGGCCGGCCTTGCCCAGGGAAATGTTCTCATGCTGGATGTTGCCCACCTGGCCCACCGTGGCGGTGCAGGCGGAGAGCACCTTGCGGACCTCGCCCGAGGGCAGGCGCAGCAGGGCGTACTTGCCCTCCTTGGCCACCAGCTGGGCGTAGGTTCCGGCGGCGCGGCACATCTGGCCGCCGCGGCCCGGGGTCAGCTCCACGTTGTGGATGATGGTGCCCACGGGGATGCGCTGCAGAAAGAGCGCGTTGCCGGGCTTGATGTCGGCTTCGTCGCCAGCCAGCACCTGGTCGCCCACATTGATGCCCACGGGGGCGATGATGTAGCGCTTCTCGCCGTCGGCGTAATGCAGCAGAGCGATGCGGGCGGAACGGTTCGGATCGTACTCGATGGCGGCGATCTTGGCCGGGACGTCACGCTTGTCGCGCTTGAAATCGATGATGCGGTACAACCGCTTGTGTCCGCCGCCGCTACGGCGCGAGGTGACCCGGCCGTTGTTGTTGCGTCCGGCCTTCTTGGTCAGTCCTTCGGTCAGCGACTTCTCGGGCGTGGTCTTGGTGATCTCCTCGAACGTGGAGATGGTCTGGAACCTGCGCCCGGGAGAGGTCGGCTTCAGCTTGCGGGTAGCCATTGCTTACACTCCCTCGAAGAGCTCGATTTTCTCGCCCGGAAAAAGCTTCACGTACGCTTTCTTGTGTCCGGACACCTTGCCCACCGCGCGGCCGAAGCGGCTGCGCAACAGGGGCTTTCTGTTGACCATGTTCACGGCCTTGACCTTGACGCCGAAGACCTTCTCAACGGCCTTCTTCACCTCGACCTTATTGGCCTTCGGGTGGACGAAGAAGGTCACGTGCTCGGTCTCCTCCTTGGCGGTGGTCGCCTTTTCGGAGACGACGGGCTTGAGCAAAACCTGCGTGTAGTCCATGGCTATTTCAACCTTTCCTGGACATCTTCCGCGGCGGCCTTCAGCATCACCAGCTGAGGATAACGCAAGACGTCATAAACATTGAGTTTGTCGGCTTCAAGAATCTTGACGCCGGGGATATTTCGGGCCGAGAGGACGAGTTTAGTATCAGCATCCTTGGCAACAATCAAGGCTTTTTTCAGCTCAAGGTCTCCGGCGACCTTGGCGAAAAGCTTGGTCTTGACCTCGGGCAGGTCGATGGACTCGACCACGGTCAGCTTCTCGGCGGCCAGGCGGCTGGAGAGCGCCATCTTCAGCGCCAGACGACGGACCTTCTTGTTGATCTTGAAGGAGTAGTCGCGCGGCTGCGGGCCGAAGGTGGCAGCACCGCCCTTCCACAGGGGGGAGCGCACGGAGCCCGCGCGGGCGCGGCCCGTGCCCTTCTGGCGCCAGGGCTTCTTGCCGCCGCCCGTCTTCAGGGCGCGGTTCTTGGTGGCATGGGTGCCGGCGCGGCGCGCGGCGAGATATTGCCGCACCACCAGGTGCAGCACCTCGGGCTTGATCTCGACCTCGAACACCTCGGGTGCGAGGTCGATGCTGCCCACTTCCTTGTTGGTCTGGTCAACCACGTTCACTTTGGCCATGACTGGTTCCTTCTCTACTTCTTGGAGATCATGACCAGGCCGTTCTTGGGGCCCGGGATCTGTCCCTTGACCACGATGACGTTCTCATCGGGGCGGACATCGACGATCTCGACGTTGGACATGGTGACGCGTTCGTTGCCCATCTGGCCCGGCATCCTCTTACCCCGCCAGACACGGCCGGGGAAGGTGGCGTGGCCAACGGAGCCGGGGGAGCGGTGCACCTTTTCGGCACCGTGGGAGGCACCCAGGCCGGAGAAGTTCCAGCGCTTGATGACGCCCTGGAAACCCTTGCCCTTGCTGGTGCCCGAAACCTTCACATGCTCACCGGCCGCGAACATGTCCACGGTCAGTTCCTGGCCCACTTCGTAGTCGGCAACGTTTTCCAGGCGGCATTCGTTCAGGTGGCGGAAGTTGCCCTTGCCGGCCTTGTCGAAATGTCCCTTCATGGGCTTGTTCACCTTGCGCTCGGGCACCTCGTCATAGGCGACCTGCAAGGCGTTGTAGCCTTCCTTCTCATCGGTCTTGATCTGGACGATGGGGCACGGACCAGCGGTGATTACCGTCACCGGGCAGATGGTGCCGTCATCCTTGAAAACCCGGGTCATGCCCAGCTTTTTTCCAAGCAGTGCGAGCTTCTTGGCCATGATCTTGTCCTCGTCTAGAGCTTGATTTCAACGTCAACGCCGGCGGGCAGGCTGAGCTTGCCCAGGGCGTCCACGGTCTGCTGGGTCGGCTCCAGGATGTCCAGCAGACGCTTATGGATGCGCATCTCGAACTGCTCCCGGGACTTCTTGTCCACGTGGACCGACTTCTGGACCGTGGTGCGGTGGATGTCGGTGGGCAGCGGGATGGGCCCGGCGATGGCCGCCCCAGTGTTGCGGGCGGTGTCAACGATTTCGGTGACCGCCTTGTCCAAAATACGGTAGTCGTAGGCTTTGAGCTTGATCCTGATACGATCACTGGTCATGGTGGCCATGGTCTGCTCCCTGAGTCCTTATTCGGTACGGGCCCTGGGGCCCTTGTTTCAATCTTGCAATAAAAAGCGGTCCGCAGGCTTACGTTTAATGCAGCCCGCTGTCAAGGGGATCGCCGACCCCCCTACCCCTTTTTCACCAGTTCCTCGGCAATGGAGGCCGGAACCTTCTCGTAGTGGTCGAACTGCATGGTGAAGGTGGCGCGGCCCTGGGTCTTGCTGCGCAGGTCAGTGGCGTAGCCGAACATGGAGGACAGCGGCACCATGGCCCGCACGACCTGGGCGTTGGCGCGGGTGTCCATGGAGGACACGCGGCCGCGTCGACCGTTGAGGTCGCCCATGACGTCGCCGAGATACTCGTCGGGCGTCACGACCTCCACGGACATGATGGGCTCCAGCAGGTCGGGGGATGCCTTGCGCATGGCTTCCTTGATGGCCATGGAACCGGCCACGTAGAAGGCCTGCTCGGAGGAGTCCACCTCGTGGTAGGAACCGAAGACCAGCTTGACCTTCACGTCCACCACGGGGAACCCGGCGAGCACGCCCGTCTTCAAGGCGTCCTGGATGCCGCGATCCACGGCGGGGATGTATTCCTTGGGAATCACGCCGCCCTTGATCTCGTCCTCGAAAAGGTAGCCGCCCTCGCCGTTGGGCTCCACTTCGAGCACCACGTGGCCGTACTGGCCGCGTCCGCCCGACTGCTTGGCGTGCTTGACGTCCACCTTGGCGGCCTTGGAAATGGTCTCGCGGTAGGCAACCTGGGGCGCGCCCACGTTGGCGTTGACGTTGAACTCGCGGAGCAGGCGGTCGACGATGATCTCCAGGTGCAGCTCGCCCATGCCGGCGATCAGCGTCTGGTTGGTCTCCTCGTCGGTCTTCACGCGGAAGGAGGGGTCCTCCTTGGCGAGCTTGGCCAGGGAGGTGGTCAGGATGTCGCGGTCGGCCTTGGTCTTGGGCTCGATGGCCACTTCAATGACCGGCTCGGGGATGTCGAGGGACTCCAGCACCACGGGGCGCTTGAGGTCGCACAGCGAGTCGCCGGTGGAGATGGTCTTCAGGCCGACGGCGGCGACGATGTCGCCCGCGAAGGCTTCCTTGATCTCCTCACGCTTGTTGGCGTGCATCTTGAGCAGGCGGCCGATGCGCTCCTTCTTGCCGGTGCCCGCGTTGAGCAGCGTCTGGCCGGACTCGATGTGCCCGGAGTAGATGCGCAAAAACGTCAGGTGGCCGACGAAGGGGTCGGTCATGAGCTTGAAGGCCAGGGCCGCAGTGGGCACGTCGTCGTCGCAGGGGCAGTCGATGGACTTGGACTCGTCGTCGGGGTCCATGCCCTTCATGACCACCACGTCCAGCGGGCTGGGCATGTAGTCCACCACCGCGTCGAGCAGCTGCTGCACGCCCTTGTTCTTGAAGGCGGTGCCACAGAGCACGGGGCAGATGGTCAGGTTGACGGTGGCCCGGCGCACGCCGTTCATGATTTCCTCGGGGGAGAGCTCGCCCTCCTCCAGGTACTTCTCCATGAGGGTCTCGTCCTCTTCGGCGATGGCCTCCAGGAGCTCCATGCGCATCTCTTCGTACTGGTCCTTGAGTTTGTCCGGGACGTCAGTGACGGAGAACTCCATGCCCATGTTCTCGGGCTTGTCGAAGATGTACGCCTTGCCCTGGATCAGGTCCACGACGCCCTCGAAGGCGTCCTCGGCCCCGATGGGCAGCTGGAGAGGAACGGGCTTGGCACCGAGACGGGTCTTGATCATCTCGACGCAACGGAAGAAGTCCGAGCCGATGCGGTCCATCTTGTTGACAAACGCCATGCGGGGGACCTTGTAGCGGTCGGCCTGCCGCCAGACCGTCTCGGACT
>JBFWJM010000275.1:0-4693 GCA_050253205.1 Desulfovibrionaceae bacterium | reverse complement strand
TCCTCGAAGACCATCTGCGGCGAGCCGATCCACGCACTCCTGGCGCCCTCGGCCTGGCGCAGGAGGAACTGCCCAGGCCACCTGAACCCCGAGTCGGCTGCGGTCTTGTCGAAAAATTCGCCCCAGGCCGCGTGGGCGTCCTCCAGCTTCTGGCGCAGCAGGGAGCCGGAGCCGAGCACGAAGGCGGCGTCCGGCGGGAGGAAGGCCTCCAGGGCGGCGGCGCGCCTGTCGCAGAGGCCGGGCGGCAGGAAGCAGTCGCCCTCGTCCAGGCGGCGGTTCAGCTCATGGGCCTCCCCGGAGCCCAGCTCGCCCGTGCGCCGCAGTTCCTCGATGCGCTCCCTGGCGCGCTCCACGCGCGACGGCGCGGCCACGGCCGGGCCCACGGGCAGGATCACGGCCTCGTCCAGGTCCTGGCGCGAGCGCTGGCTCGCAGGGTCGAACAGGCGGACCTCCTCCACCACGTCGCCGAAAAACTCCACCCGCAGCGGCATGGGGTAGCCCGGGGCGTAGACGTCGAGGATGTCGCCTCGCACGGCCATGTCGCCCACACGATCCACCAGCGGACGGGACTCGTACCCCCAGGCCACGGCCTGGTCGAGGAAGAGTTCCAGGGAGAGCTCCTCCCCCCGCCGGACCGTGAGCTGCGCGTCCGCCGTGAGGCCCGGCTCGGGCCACAGGGGCAGCAGGTTGTCCACGGTGCAGAGCAGGCCGTGGGGCCGGGGGGCGTAGCGCAGGGCGTAGAGCGCGGCCATGCGCGGGCCCCACTGCGCCGGGCCGGGCAGCGAGGGCAGGTACGGCCCCAGCTCGCACCAGGAGCGCTCCCAGTCCGGGGCCATGGGCTCGCCGCCGGGGTGCAGCAGGGTGAGCAGGGCGCGCGCCTGGGCCAGCTCCAGCGGCCCGGGCACCACCACCACCCAGTTGCGACCGCGCGCGGCGAGCTCGGCCACGGCCAGCGCCAGGGTGGCCGGGCCGGACTTGAATACGCGCAGGTGGTCGGTTTCGCCGTCGAGAAACGGCCGGACCAAGGCGGGAAAGGAGGAGACGTTCATATGTGCAGCGGCAAAATGGGAGACAGCCCCCCGCGCCGGGCGGGAAGCGTCGGGACAAGGTTCCGTCAAAAGGCCCTGGCCGGGCCGGGTCAGACCTTGGCCAGGGCTTCCATCTCGTGGTTCGCCAGGAGGCGGTTGAGGTCGAGCAGGATGAGCAACTGGTCGTCCAGTTTGCCCACGCCGTCGATGTAGTCCGTATCGAGCCCGGAGACCACGCCCGGGGGCGTGTCCACCATGTTGGCCGGGATGCGCAGCACCTCGGAGACCTCGTCCACCACGAAGCCCACGGTGATGCTCTCCATGTTGATGACGATGATCCGGGTGCTCTTGTCGTATTTCTTCTCGGGCAGGTCGAAGCGCTTGCGCAGGTCCACGATGGGGATGACCTTGCCGCGCAGGTTGATGACGCCCTCCACGAAGTGGGGCGCGCGCGGCACGCGGGTGATGTCGAGCAGACGGATGATCTCCTGCACGGCGAGGATGTCGACGCCAAAGACCTCCTCTCCGATGGAGAAGGTGACCAGTTGGATGAGCGTCTCGTCCGTTTTCGTCTTGCCGTCGTCTTCCATGCGTGAACCGCCTTGTCCGGTTTGCGCGGCAGGGCCGCGGGGTGTTTCGCACCGCCTGCTGATCAATGGCAAGGGGGGGCTGTTTTGTCAATGGCCCGCCCGCTGTCCGGCCGCTCGGGCGGCCCGCCGATTCTTTCCCCCTCCTCCCCCTTTTCCCCTTCATGATCCACCCGCCCGCGCTGCAAACATCCCCGCAACGCCGCCCATATCGCCGCGCAAGGCCCCTTCAGGCCCAACACCGGGCCAGCCCGGCCTGATAATCATCATTCCGCGTTTGACTCCCGGGAAGGAAACGACTACCTTCCAACAAAAGGCCCGCATGCCGCCACTGGCGCGTCGGGCCAAATCCTTTAGCACTCCACAAGGATACCATGGCCCAGCATACCTCCTTTCTGGACGCCCTCACCTTCGAGGAACAGATCAAGGCCCTGGCCGACGACGAGCTTCTGGACTTCTGGGAGGAGACCCAGCAACTGGCAGGGCTCGTCTCGGACGACTCCGTCTCCAGGGAAACGCCCTACAACCCCGAATACGAACGGCTCATCCTCATCGAGCTCCAGATGCGCGCCGGTCGTCGCGTTGCCACGGGACGCTGACCCCGCCCTCCGGCAACGAAAAAGCCCCGCTCCGGCGGGGCTTTTTTCATTTTCAGCCCGTAAAGTCCACTCCCCTGGCGCTCACTCCCGCCGCGCGGCCACCAGCAGCCCCCCGGCCCGCTGGCCCGCCGTGGCCGAGCGCAGGTCGCCGAACCCGGCCCCGGCCAACGCCCCGCCCAATTCTTCGCGCGCAATGTAATGCGACTTGTACCCCGTCAGCCGGGTGATGCACTCCACGGCGGCCGCGTAGTCCGGCTCCAGGCCGCTCTCCGGGTTGGAGTGCTGCGCCACGAACCAGCCCCCGGGCCGCAGGGAGGCATGAACCATGGCCAGGACCCGGGGCAGTTCGTCGCGGAACCCGTAGAGCACATGGGAGGCCAGCACCAGGTCATAGCGCCCCTCGGGCAGGGCGTCCGCCGCGAGGTCGAACCCGCGCACCGCGATGCGCCCGTCATAGCCCCGCCGGGCGATGCGCCGCTTCGCCGCGTCCGCCACGTGCAGCAGGTCCGCTATCTCCCCCTCCATGGCCGGGTTGCGGTCCAGCACGGCCATGGAGAACTCGCCGTGGTTGCCGCCCAGGTCGCACATGCGGCGCATGCCGCCGAACCCCGGCAAGGCGGCGATGAAGTCCGTCGTGTCCTGGAGGGTGCCCGCCATGGCGTGCTGGGCGCTGCCCTCCATGCCCCGCTCGGCCCAGCCCTCGTCCACCTCCTCCTTGTGGCGCGCCTCGCCCTTGAGCAGCGCGGGCAGGTCTTCCAGCACCATGCGCACGAAGGCCGCGTGCATGCCCAGGGAGCCGCCCTGGAAGAACGGGGAGGAACGCACCAGGTATTCCGACGCGGGGGGCAGGTTGGCAAAGGCCCCGCCCCGCTCCTCCACGACCCCGGCCGCCGCCAGGAGCCGCAGCAGGCTCTCCGTGGCCCGGGGTTCCAGGCCCAGCTCCCGGGCCACCTCCTCCGGCGGCCCCGGGGCCCGCTCCAGCAGGTCGTACACGCCGATTTCCACGCCGTGCAGCAACGCCCCGAAGGCCAGGGGCTGCATCATCATCCGTTCCATGAAGGTGAAATCGCTCTTCGGCCTGTTCATGGCCACTCCTTGGGTTTGGGGGAGGACACCACCTCCAGGTAGGTGCCCATCCACTCGTTCATCCGGGTACAGAGTTCGCTGAAACACTGGTACCCGGACTCGTCGAGCCCCATGAGATAGGCGCGGAAGGGGCCGTCGTGCCGCTCGTGGAAGGCCAGGTGCGCCTCGTGCGCCTTCTTCCCCCGCTGCGTGGCGCGGACGATGCGCCGCGAGCCCTTGGCCGGGTCGGCCTCCTTGGCGAGCAGCCCCTTGGCCTCCAGCCGGGCCACCAGCTGCGAGGCCGCGCCCTTGGTGTTGCCGAAGCGCCGGGCAATGTCCGTGACGCTCATGGCCCCCTCCCCGGCCACCGCCGAGACGACGTGGATCTCTGCGGGAAACAGGGGCTCCCCCACGCCGAAGTCCATGGGCATCCGGCTGATCTGGCGATACTTTTCCAGGGCCATGCAGAGCACGGAAAGGTCGGCCCGGATGTTTTTGGTGGTACGCATGGCCATTTAGTATAGCAGCTAAACTTACTCGTCAAGAAAAAGGCGGGGCCGGCGCCCCGCCCGTTGCGGACAACCAGGGGCTACTGCGGCAGCACGGCGCGCCTGCCGATGGAGAAGTAGGCGAAGCCCGCCTCGCCCAGGGACTTGGGGTCGTAAAGGTTGCGCCCGTCAAAAAGGATGGGCGCGGAGAGGGCCTTGCGGATGCGCCCGAAGTCCGGGTTGCGGAACTGGTTCCAGTCCGTGACCACGGCCAGGGCGTCCGCCCCGGCGAGGGCCTCGTACTGGTCGTCCACGAGTTCCACCAGGGAGCCGTCGATGGCGGGGTCCGCGTCGATCTCCTGCTGGGCGCGCTCGGCGGCCACGGGGTCGAAGGCGCGGACCTGCATGCCCGCGCCCGTGAGCTCGCGCAGCAGCACCAGGGCCGGGGCCTCGCGCATGTCGTCGGTGTTGGCCTTGAAGGCCAGCCCCCAGAGGGCCAGGGTCCGGCCCTGCACGCCGCCCTGCGGCTCGAAGTACGCGGCCACCTTGCCGGGCAGCACACGCTTCTGGCGGTCGTTGGTCTCGTCCACGCTGGCGAGCACCTGGGGCTCGAAGTCGTGCTCCCTGGCGGTGGTGATGAGCGCCTTCACGTCCTTGGGGAAGCAGGAGCCGCCGTAGCCCACGCCGGGGTAGATGAAGTGGTAGCCGATGCGGTGGTCGGAGCCGATGCCCAGGCGCACGTCGCGCACATCCGCGCCCACGCGCTCGCAGATGCCCGCTATCTCGTTGATGAAGCTGATCTTGGTGGCGAGCATGCAGTTGGCCGCGTACTTGGTCATCTCCGCGCTGCGCACGCCCATGACGATCATCTTCTCTCTGCTGCGGGCAAAGGGCGCGTAGAGGGTCTTCAGCAGCTCGGCGGTGCG
>JBFWJM010000274.1:0-4695 GCA_050253205.1 Desulfovibrionaceae bacterium | reverse complement strand
TCGATGTATTCGTACGTCCTGCGGCCGGGGCGGATGCCGGGAATGAACCCGCCCTGCTTCTGGATGTTGTCGGCGATCCCCTTGGGGTCGAACACGATGGCGGTGTAGAAGTAGCAGAAGAAGATGACCACGCCTGTGTACAACAGGTTGTAGATGATGGACGTGGGCTGGAGGAAGTTCGAAACCTGCGTGAGGAATCCGACGTTGGAGAACTTGGCCAGCGTTGCGGGGAAGAGCAGCAGCGAGGAGGCGAAGATGGGCGGGATGACGCCTGCGGTGTTTACCCGCAGGGGCAGGTGCGTGGTCTGCCCGCCGAACATCTTCCTGCCCTGCTGGCGCTTGGCATAGTGGATGGGAATGCGGCGCTGGCCGCGCTCCATGAACACGATGAACACCAGGATGCCGACCATGCCCGCCAGCAGCAGGAGCACGAAGATCGGGCTCATGATGCCTTCGGACATGAAGGAGATGGTCCTGGCCGCGCCAGCCGGAAGCCCGGCGGCAATACCCGCGAAGATGATCAGCGAAATGCCGTTGCCGATGCCGCGCTCGGTGAGCTGCTCGCCCAACCACATGAGGAACACGGTCCCCGTGGTCAGGGTGATGACCGTCACCGCACGGAAGCCCCAGCCCGCCACCTCGGGCGGGACGACAGGTCCGGCGGAGCTCTGCATGGACTCCAGCCCGGTGGCGATGGCGAAGCCCTGGACCACGGTGATGACCACCGTGCCGTAGCGGGTCCACTGGGTGATCTTCTTGCGCCCGGCCTGGCCTTCCTCCTTCTGGAGCCGCTTCAGCTCGGGGCTGACCACCTGCAAAAGCTGGAGGATGATGGAGGCCGAGATGTACGGCATGATGCCCAGCGCGAAGATGGACAGATTCTGGAGGCCGCCGCCCGAGAACATGTTGAACAGCCCCAGAAGCGTGTCGGCGGCATCTTTGAAGATGGCCGCCAACGCGATCCCGTTCACGCCGGGCACCGGGATGTGGATGCCCATGCGGTAGACCACCAGGAGCCCCAGGGTCCACAGCAGGCGTTTTTTCAGTTCGGGCAGACGAGCGAGATTCTCAACTCCAGAAAGTGCCACTTGAGTCTTCCTTTTCAGCTGGGCCGAAGGGTTCGGTTAGTCCTGGGCCGGTTCCTTCACTTCGATGGCCTTGGCAGCGCCGCCAGCGGCGGTGATCTTCTGCTCGGCCGAAGCGGAGAAGCGGTGGGCCTCGATGGTCACGGCCACGGTGAGTTCGCCGGAACCGAGAACCTTGACCGGAGCCCCCTGCTTGGCAAGGCCACGGTCATAGATGTCCTGCAGGGCGATCTCGGACTTGCCCTCGAAAGCGGCCACAATGGTGCCCACGTTCAAGGCGACATATTCCACGCGGAACGGGTTTTTGAAGCCGCGCTTGGGCAGGCGACGCTGCAGGGGCATCTGGCCGCCCTCGAAGCGCGCCGGGATGGAAGCGCCGGCACGGGCCCGCTGCCCCTTGTGGCCACGGCCGCTGGTCTTGCCCCAGCCGGAACCGGAACCACGGCCGATGCGCTTGCGGTTCTTGTATTCTTCCGGGAAGGGATAGAGTTCATGCAGGTTCATGATTTGGTGACCTCCACGAGGTGCTTCACCTTCTCGACCATGCCGAGCACGGTGGGCGACTCCTCGAACGTCTTTTCCTGACGGATCTTGCGCAGACCCAGGGCCTCAAGGGTTTTCTTCTGATTGGGGTTGCAGCCGATCTTGCTGCGAACCATCTTCACGGTGATCTGGGCCATTTCGATTCCCTTTTCTTCGTCTTGCCGGAACTACTTCCGGGGAGTCTCGACCTTGCGGCCGCGCAGCTCGGAAACGTCGGCAGCGCTGCGCAGGGAGGTCAGTCCGGCCATGGTGGCCCGCAGCACGTTGTGCGGGTTGTTGGTGCCGATGGCCTTGGTCAGGATGTCGTGGATGCCCACGGCCTCCATGACGGCACGCACCGGGCCGCCAGCGATGATGCCGGTGCCGCGGCTGGCGGGCTTGAGCATGACGCGGCCCGCACCGTAGCGACCCAGCACCTCGTAAGGCAGGGTGCCGTCCAGCACGGGAATGGCGACCATGTCCTTCTTGGCGCGCTCGCTGGCCTTGCGGATGGCCTCGGGCACTTCGTTGGCCTTGCCCAGGCCGTAACCGACCTTGCCCTCGCCATCGCCGACGACGACCAGACAGCTGAAGGAGAACCGGCGGCCGCCCTTGACGACCTTGGCAACGCGGTTCAGGTAGACGATCTTCTCGATCAGGCCGGAGTCGTTCTGTTCCATATCGTTTCTTGCCATCGTATTCCCCTTAGAACTTCAGGCCGCCCTCACGAGCGCCGTCGGCCAGGGCCTTCACTTTGCCGTGATAGATGTAGCCGTTGCGGTCAAACACCACGGACTCGATTTTCCTCTCCAGGGCCTTGGCCGCAATGTCCTTGCCGACGGCGGTGGCAGCGTCCACGCTGGGACGCATGGCCTCGCCGGACTTGGCGATCTGCTGGGTCGAGGCGCTGGCGATGGTCACGCCGACGATGTCGTCGATCAGCTGGACGTAGAGGTGCTGGTTGGACCGGAACACCACCATGCGCGGACGCTCGGAGGTACCGGAAATCTTCTTGCGGATGCGGACCTTCCTGCGACGGCGGGCCTCTTCCTTGGTCAGTTTCATGGCGCTACCTACTTACCGGATTTGCCGGCCTTGCGGCGAATCTGTTCGTCGATGTACTTGATGCCCTTGCCCTTGTACGGCTCAGGCGGACGCACGCGGCGGATGCGGGCACAGACCTCGCCCACCAGGTGCTTGTCGATACCGGCGATGGTCAGCTTGCTGCCCTCGACCTTGGCCTCGATTCCGGCCGGAACAGCGAAGTTCACCGGATGGGAAAAGCCGACGTTGAGGATGATGTTCTTGCCCTGCACGTCGACCTTGTAGCCGACGCCGATGACTTCCAGGGTCTTGGAAAAGCCCTTGGAAACGCCCTCGATGCAGTTAGAGAGCAGCGTGCGGCGCAGGCCATGCTGGCTGCGGGCGCGGCGCGTCTCGGCAATGGGCGAGAGCACGACCTTGCCGTCCTCGATGGCCACGGAAATGTCAGGGTCGATGACGGTGCTGAGGGAGCCCTTGGGGCCCTTCACCTGCACCGCATCCGTACCAATGCTCACTTCCACGCCGGACGGGATCTCAATGGGTTGTTTGCCTATTCTGGACATGTCGCTTTCCTACCAGATTTCGCAGAGCACTTCGCCACCGATGTTCTCGGCCACGGCCTGCTGGCCGACGACGACGCCCTTGGAGGTGGACAGGATGCAGATTCCCAGGCCATTCTGGACACGGGGAATGTCGCTGGAACCGACGTACACGCGGCGCCCGGGGGAGCTCACGCGCTTCATGCCGGAGATCAGCGGCCTGCCATCCTTGTATTTCAACGTGACGGAAATATCCTTCTCAACCGAGGAGAATTCTTCGATATATCCTTCGTCCTTCATGATGCCGGCGATGGCCGTCTTCATCTGCGAGCCGGGGATCAGCACTTCCTTGTGGAAGGCACCCTGGGCGTTGCGGATGCGGGAGAGCATGTCGGCAATGGGATCAACGATAGCCATTGAAAACTCCTTACTACCAGCTCGCTTTGCGGACGCCGGGCAGTTCGCCGGCAAGCGCCTTGTTGCGGAAGCAGATGCGGCAGATGCCGTACCTTCTCAGGAACGCGCGGGGACGTCCGCAGATGGGGCAACGGTTGTACGCGCGAACTTTGAACTTCGGCTTGCGGCGAGCCTTCACCTTGAGACTTGTGCGGGCCACTTGAAACTCCTCCTACTTCTTGAAGGGCATGCCGAGCAGGTCAAGGAGCATTTTGCCTTCCTTGTCCGTCTTGGCCGTCGTGACGACAGTGATGTTCATGCCCTTCACGGCCTCCACCCGGTCCATATCGATCTCGGGAAAGATGCTGTGTTCCTTGATGCCGAGGGTGAAGTTGCCACGCCCGTCGAAGCCCTTGTCGGGCACGCCGCGAAAGTCGCGCACGCGGGGCAGCGCAAAGGTCACCAGCTTGTCGTAGAAGTCCCACATGCGGTCGCGGCGCAGGGTCACGCGGCAGCCGATGTTCATGCCTTCGCGCAGCTTGAACGCGGCGATGGACTTCTTGGCCTTGGTGATCACGGCGGCCTGGCCGGCGATGCGCGTCAGCTCCGCGGCGGCGTCGTCCACGATCTTGCTGTTCTGGCTGCCTTCCCCGATGCCCATGTTCAGAGAGATTTTCTCCAAACGCGGGAGTTCCATGGGGCTCTTGTAGCCGAACTCCTTCTGCAACGCCGGAACGACCTTCTCGGCGTAGATTTTCTCCAGACGGGTCATGATATGCCTCTAATCAATCTGTTCGTTGCACTTTTTGCAGAACCGGACCTTCTTGCCGTCACCGGTGGTGCGGTAGCCGATCCTGGTGGGCGTCGTGCAGGAGTTGCACATCACCATCACGTTGGAAACGTGGATGGGGGCTTCCTTCTCGACGATGCCACCGGGCTGCTGGGCATAGGGATTCGCCTTGGTATGGCGCTGCACCTTGTTCACATTCTCGACGAGAATGCAGTCCTTCTTGCGCACCAGCTTGAGGACCTTGCCAATCTTGCCCTTGTCCTTGCCGGCGATGACCATCACCTTGTCGTCTTTTCTGATCTTGCACTTCATGGCGCAC
>JBFWJM010000273.1:0-4698 GCA_050253205.1 Desulfovibrionaceae bacterium | reverse complement strand
AACGCATCTTCGACAAGTTCCATCAGGTGCGCCTGAGCGACACCCTGCGCGAGAAGCCCCAGGGCACGGGCCTCGGACTGGCCATCTGCCGCCAGATCGTGGAACGCTACGGCGGGACCATCCACGTGGAGTCCGAGGTGGGCCGGGGCAGCACCTTCATCATCGAGATGCCCCTCAACCCCGTTCCCCGCGAGACCCAACCCGAGCCCGCGCCTCCCGCGGAGACCCGGGCGCGCACGGACAAGGCCCTGGTCCTGGTGGCCGACGACGAGCCCGCGGTCAACTCCTACCTGACCCAGCTCCTGGAAGCCCAGAGTCTGGAGGTGGTCCAGGCCTTCGACGGCGAGTCGGCGGTGAAGAAGGCCGGGGCCTACCAGCCCGACCTGATCATCATGGACATCATGATGCCCGGCATGGACGGCCGCACGGCCATCGCCCTGCTGCGCCGCGACCCCCGCACCGCGGGCATCCCGGTGATGGTCGTCTCGGCCCTGCCGGATCTCTCGGACATGGGCGGCGACGCGGCCCTGAAGAAACCCGTGGACGAGGCCGCCTTCATCGAGGCGGTGAACTGCCTGCTCAACCGCGCGCACGGCGGACGGCCCGTGCTGGCGCTGCGCCGGAACGGCGAGACCGTGCCCGGCCCGTTCTTCGCCCTCTGCCCGGCCGAGAGCATCCTGCACTGCGACGAGACCGAGATGTGGCGGCGCATCGAACAGGGTTTCCAGGGCACCATCCTCCTGCCGCCCTGGGCCGTGGAGCAACTGGACATGAAACGCCTGGCGGCGCTCCAGGGCGTCCATCTCCTCATCCTGCCCCCTTCGGGTGATTCATAGCCCCCTTCAGAAAGGCAAAAGCCTCTTCGCCATTCCATGAACCGGCGAAGTCGGCCCCCTTCGGGGGTTTCCAGAAAGGCAAAAGCCTCTTCGCCTTTCCATGAACCGGCGAAGCCGGCCCCCTTCGGGGGTTTCCAGAAAGACAAAAGCCTCTTCGCCTTTCTATGAACCGGCGAAGCCGGCGGCGAAGCCGGAGACGAAGCCGGAGATGGCGGGTTCCATGATTCCGCGGACATGGGCCAGGGCCTGGGCGTCCTCGCCCTCGAAGCGCAGGACCAGGGCGGCCTGGGTGTTGGAGGCGCGCACGAGACCCCAGGCCCGGGGCAGGGTCAGGCGCACGCCGTCGGTGTCGTCCAGGCGCCAGCCGTGGCGCGCGGCCAGGTCGCGGAAGTGCTCCAGGGCCTTGGCCACCACGGCGAACTTGATCTCTTCGGGGCAGTCCACGCGCATCTCCGGGGTGTTGGCCGTGCGCGGCCAGCCCAGGAGCCGCGACAAGGGGACGCCGGGGTTCTCGTCGAGCACCTCCACCAGCCGCAAGGCCGCGTAGGAGGCGTCGTCGAAGCCGAAGAAACGGTCGGAGAAGAACATGTGTCCGCTCATCTCCCCGGCCAGGGCCGCGCCGGTCTCGATGAGCTTGGCCTTCATGAGCGAGTGGCCCGTGGCGGCCATGACCGGCACGCCGCCGTGCTCCTCGATGTCCCGGAAAAGCAGGTGCGAACACTTCACGTCGCCGATGACCGTCTGGCCGGGCCGCCGACGGAGCAGACTCCGGGCGTAGAGGGCCAGAACCTGGTCGCCGTACATGAGCCGCCCGGTCTCGTCCACGGCCCCGATGCGGTCGCCGTCGCCGTCCAGGCCCACGCCGAGGTCCGCGCCGGAGCTCCGGACCAGCTCGGAGAGCCGGCGGGCGTTCTCCTCCACCACGGGGTCGGGGTGGTGGTTGGGAAAGGTTCCGTCGGGCTCGCAGAACAGGCGGATCACCTCGCAGCCCACGCGTTCCAGCAGGCTCGCGGTGATCTCCCCGGCCGCGCCGTTGCCGCCGTCCACCACGACCTTGATGGGCCGGGAGAGGGCCAGCTGGGACGACAACTCGTCCAGATAGGCGGGCACCACGTCGTGGCGCGAGACCAGCCCGGGGCGCTCGGCCCGGACGAAATCGCGGACGACCATGAGGTCGTACAAGGCGGTCACGCCTTCGCCGTGCAGGGTGGTGGCCCCGCACCAGACCTTGAAGCCGTTGTACTCCGGCGGGTTGTGGCTGGCCGTGACCATGACCCCGGCCTCGAGGCCGAAGTGCTTCACCGCGTAAAAGAGCACCGGCGTGGAGACCAGGCCCAGGGTGATCACGTCCACCCCGGCGGAGGAAAGCCCCAGACAGAGACGGTCGAGGTACTCGGGCGAGGTGGCGCGGCAGTCATGACCGGCGACGGCCCGGGTCAGCCCCCGGCGGGTGAAGAGCGTGCCGCAGGCGCGGCCCAGCTCCTCGGCGAAGTCGGGGTCCAGGTCCCGGCCCACCAGGCCCCGGATGTCGTAGGCGCGGAACACGCCGGGATTGAGAGCGATCATGCCGTCATCCTCGTGTTTCGGAGGCGGTCGGAACGACTTTCCTTGACCTGGACCGCCATCCGTGGCTAGCATGGACGCATTATGAGCTGGGACTGGGAAAAACTGCAAGAGCAACAGCGGCGTCAGCGCGGAGGCGGCCCCGTGGGCCCCGAGCTGGGTAACATCACCGACAAATTCAAACAGTTCAAAGGGTTCCGTCTTCCAGGAGCGCGAATACTGGCGCTCGTGGTGCTGGGCCTTTGGCTGCTTTCCGGCATCTACATCGTGGAGCCGGACGAAGTGGGCGTGGTGACCCGCTTCGGATCCTTCGACCGCGTGGCCGATCCTGGGCCGCACTACCACATCCCCTTCCCCGTGGAAAGCGCGCAGACGCCCAAGACCACCCGCATCCGCAGGCTGGAGTTCGGCTACCGCAGCATCGGCCGTCAGGGCGACTCCCAGATGGCCACCCGCCCGGTGACCGAGGAATCGCTCATGCTCACCGGGGACGAGAACATCGTGGACGTGCAGTTCACGGTGCAGTTCCTGGTCAACGACCCCGTGGCCTACCTGTTCAACGTGGCCGACCCCGAGGGCGCGGTCAGGGGCGCGGCCGAGGCGGCCATGCGCGAGATCATGGGCAAGAGCAAAATCGACGCGGCGCTCACCTCGGGCAAGGATGAAATCCAGATCCAGACCCGCGACCTCATGCAGGACATCCTGGACCGCTACAAGGCGGGCATCAAGGTGGTGGCCGCGCAGCTGCAATACGTGCATCCCCCGGCCGAGGTCATCGAGGCCTTCAAGGACGTGGCCAGCGCCCGCGAGGACAAGAGCCGCTTCATCAACGAGGCCGACGCCTACCGCAACGACATCCTGCCCAAGGCCAGGGGCCAGGCGGCGGTCGTCGTCAACGAGGCCGAGGCCTACCGCGAAAGCGTGACCCGCACCTCCCAGGGCGAGGCCTCGCGCTTTCTGGCCGTGCTCACCGAATACAACAAGGCCAAGGACGTGACCCGCCAGCGCCTGTACCTGGAGACCATGCAGCGCGTTCTCGCCAATCCGGCCACGGAAAAGCTCGTGCTCACGGACAAGGCGTTGGAGAAGACCGTTCCCTATCTGCCCCTGCCCGCCCTCTCGCCGGCCAGGCCCGCGCCCGCCCCGGAAGGAGGCAAGAAGCAATGACCAACAAACAGATCGCCCTTGTGGCCGGAGCGGTCCTCCTGCTCCTGGTTCTGACCCAGACCGCCTTCGTGGTGCATCAGACCGAGACGGCCATCGTGGTCCAGCTGGGCAAGCCCGTGACCGGAGCGCTCAAGCCCGGCCTGCACTTCAAGCTGCCCCTGGTGCAGAGCGTGACCTTCTTCGACGCCCGAGTCCTGGACTACGACGCCAAGCGCGCGGAGATCCTCACCGAGGACAAGAAGGCCATGGTGGTGGACCACTACACCAAGTGGCGCATCACCGACCCGCTGCTCTTCTACCAGACCGTGCGCACCGAGGCCGGGGCCCAGGCCCGGCTGGACGACATCACCTACGCCGCGCTGCGC
This sequence comes from Desulfovibrionaceae bacterium, assembly GCA_050253205.1. Taxonomy (GTDB): domain Bacteria; phylum Desulfobacterota; class Desulfovibrionia; order Desulfovibrionales; family Desulfovibrionaceae; genus JAHJKV01. The sequence goes on along the minus strand of JBFWJM010000273.1, from coordinate 767 downwards.
GAGGCTCTGGGCCGCCACACGCTCATCGAGGTGGTTTCCGAGAAACGCACCGAGATCATGGAGCAGGTGGTCAGACAGTCGCAGGAACTCCTCTCGCCCTACGGCATCCTGGTGGTGGACGTGCGCATCAAACGCACCGACCTGCCGCCCGAAAACGAGCGGGCCATCTTCGGCCGCATGCAGGCCGAACGCGAACGCCAAGCCAAGCAGTACCGCTCCGAGGGCCAGGAGGAAGCCGCCAAGATCCGGGCCCAGGCCGACAAGGAGCGCACGGTTCTCCTGGCCGAGGCCGAGCGCCAGGCCTCGACCATCCGCGGCGAGGGCGACGCCAAGGCCACCCGGACCTACGCCGAGGCCTACGGCCAGTCGCCGGAGTTCTACGCCTTCAAGCGCAGTCTCGAGGCGTACGAGTCCTCGCTCAAGGACAACACGCGTCTGGTCCTGACTCCCGGCAGCCCGTTCCTGCGCTACTTCCAGTAGCCGCACGAACACGCATTCCAACACCTCTCCGCCGCGCACCGTGCTCACCAAAGGACGGTGCGCGGCTTTTTTCAACCCTTCCCAGCCTCTCTCCATCAAACGCGGGCATCCCTGCCCGCGCACGGCAGGAATGTAGGCGCTCCCCCCGCCCCGCGCGCGGGGCGGGCCCCCCCCACCGACAGCACGGTTCGGCCCCCGCGCCCTGGCCGGGCTCAGTTGCCACGTATTTCCCAGCAACTACCGGGGACATTATTTTTTCATGAATTTGAGCGGGTGCTCACTTCCAT
>JBFWJM010000272.1:0-4716 GCA_050253205.1 Desulfovibrionaceae bacterium | reverse complement strand
GACCGCGCCGAGGCTGGCGATCTCGTCCTCCATCTGGAGGAACACGCCGTCCTCGGTGCGGGGCAGCCGCTGGGCCATGCCCTCCATGATCTCGCTGGAGGGAGTGATGGGGTAGCCGCCGTAGAACGAGCAGCCCGCCATGAGCGCGCCCTCGACAATGGCCTCGTTGCCCTGGGCGAACAGCTCCACGCGTTTCTTCTTTCTGCCGCCTGCCATGGCGCCTCCTTATTCCTGCCCCTCGGACAGGTCCTCGACCACCACGGCGAAGTCCGGGCAGTGCAGTTCGCAGAAGCTACAGTGGATGCAATCCTCCCCGCGCACCACCACCGCCTTGCCGCTGATGGGGTCCATTTCCAGGACCTTGGCCGGGCAGAAGTTGACGCAGATGCCGCATCCTTTGCACCAGTCGGGATAGATGGTGACCTTGCTCGTTCCGTTCTTTTTCTTTGGCATCTCCCAGATCCCATGGGTTGACGTTGTGGCGTCCGTGCCCCCCCGGCTATCATCACTTCCCCCCGGGAGGCAACATTTTTCGCCGATTATTCCCCGGAAACGACGTTTTGTCTGCGAAGCGCCTCGTTTGCGAGCGCATTTACAACGCACGCTGCCAAAGCGGAGCCCCCTTTGCGTCCAAAAACGGTCACAAACTCGATTTTTTCCATCCGCTCCAGGAGCGCCTTGGACTCCGCGGCGTTGACAAAACCCACGGGCATACCCACCACCAAAGCGGGGCTGGCCGCCCCGGAATCGACGAGATTGAGCAGCCGAACCAGGGCGGTGGGCGCGTTGCCGATGACGAAAATCTGCGGGGAAATGGTCTCCACGGCCACGTCCACGGCGGCCATGGCGCGCGTGGTTTCGGCCTCCCTGGCCAGCCTGGCCACCTCGGGATCGTCCATCAGGCAGGTGACCGTGCAGCCCAGGGGGGACATGCGCCGCAGGGGGATGCCGCAACGGGCCATCTGCGTGTCCGTAACGATGCGCGCCCCGGCCAGCAGCGCTCGCACCCCAGCCTCCATGGCCCCGGGGGAGAATCGCACCAGGTCGAGGAGTTCAAAGTCCGCCGTGGTGTGGATCATCCGGCGGACCACCTGCCATTCGAGCCCCTGGAAGGGGCGCGGCTCGGGCACCTCGGCGTCGATGATGGAGAGGCTCATGGCCTCGATGTCCTGGGGGCGCACGTCGCGCAGGTGGATGTCGTTGTTCCTGGTGGGGCGCATGGCCGGGTTCCTCCCCTATCGGGATTGCCGCCGGGGCGAACCGCGCCGCGCCGACGGCATTGGTGAGCGAAAGATGATGCGAAAAATGAAGCGAAAATGCTGCGGGAGAATCAATATCCGCCGTCGGACCCGGCCCCAAAATCCCCCGCCATATCCCCGGCAACAATGTCCAGGGAGGCCGAGCAGCCGATGCGGCCCGCCCCGGCCTCCAGCAGTGCCCGGGCCTGGGGCGCGGTGCGGATGCCGCCGGAGGCCTTGACCCCGACGGAGCACGGCAAGGCAGCGCGCAGCAGGCGCACGTCCTCCACCGTTGCCCCCGGGCCGAGGTAGCCGGTGCTCGTCTTCACGAAGGCCGCTCCGGCGCTTTCGGCCACGGCGCAGGCGGCGCGCTTGAGCTCGTCCGAAAGCAGGCCGGTCTCGATGATGACCTTCACGGCATGGCCGGAAACCGCACGGACCACGCCCGCCACGTCGGCCTCGGCCTCGGCCAGGCGGCCCTCCTTGAGCAGGTCGAGCCGGATGACCATGTCCACCTCGCGCGCGCCGTGGGCCACGGCCAGTGCGGCCTCGCTCGCCTTGCAGGAGGGCTGGCTCAGCCCGAACGGGAAGCCCACCACGGAGACCACGAAGGGGGCGTCGCCCGTGGGCATGGCATGTACGGCGGAAGCGGCGGCCCCATAACGGCCGGGATGCGCGCCGGAGGCCAGGAGCTCCTTGAGGGCCCCCGCCGCCCGGGCCACATGCACAGGATGCACGCACACGGCGAGCAGGCCGTGGGCCACGGCCTCGGCGCAGAGCCGTTCGATGTCCGCCCCTGTGGCGTCCGGGGCGAGCAGCGTGTGCTCGATGCAGGTTCCGATATGCGGGCTGTTGGAAGACGTGGCGCAGCTCCCCGGGCGCGGCCCTGGCTACCTGTCTCGCGCCTGGTAGCGCGAGAGCTTCTTCTCCATGTTCCGGCTGATGGAGGTCAGCACGTAACAGATGATGAAGTACAGGATGGCCACCGTGATCCAGATCTCCATGGAGGCCTTGACCGTGCGGTTGTCCACCTGCACGGCCGTGCGGGCCAGCTCGTTCACGCCGATGACGTAGGCCAGGGACGTGTCCTTGGTGAGGGAGACGAACTGGTTCACGAACGAGGGGATCATGTTGCGCAGGGCCTGCGGCAGGATGATGTAGCGCATGGCCTGGTAGCGGCTGAGGCCGGAGCCGCGGGCCGCCTCCATCTGCCCGGTGGGCAGGGCCTTGACCCCCGCGCGGACGATCTCGCCGATGTACGCCGAGGTGAAGACGATGAAGGCGACGAGCGCGCTGTGGAAGGCGGGCAGCGGGTGGCCGAGGAGGATGGGCGCGAGGAAGAAGAACCAGAAGATGAGCATCAAAAGCGGCACGCCGCGGATGGTCTCGATGTAGATCACCGAGGGGATCTTGACCCACCTGTTGCGCGAGAGCCGCCCCAGGCCCGCGATGAGCCCGAGCCAGAACGCGCCGAAGATGCCCAGCCCGGCGAGGATGATGGCCGCCAGCATGCCGCCGACGTCGTGGATGTATGGGAATTGGTTCGAGAACTTCACCGCTCCCCAGAGGAAGTAGTCGAAGTTGTCGAAGACGATTTTCCAGTGGTCCGCCGCCACGTCCCAATACGACTGATCCATGACGGCCTCCTAGTACCGCACCTGCAACATGAAGTGCTTGTTGTAGGTGGTGATGGCGAAGGAAACCACCAGGGAAATGACGAGATAGAGCAGCGTGGCCACGGTGAAGCCCTCGAAGGCCAGGCCGTGGTACGACTCGATCTGCGCGGCCTGGTAGGCCAGCTCGGCCACGCCGATGACCATGCACAGGGACGAGTTCTTGATGAGGTTCAGGAACTGGGAGATGAGCGGCGGGATGACGATGCGGATGGCCTGCGGCAGGATCACGTAGCGGTAGGCCTGGATGAAGGTCAGGCCCGTGGCGCGCGAGGCCTCCAGCTGGTTCTTGGGGATGGAGTAGATGCCCGCGCGCAGTTCCTCGGCGATGAACGCGGAGGTGTAGATGGTCAGGGCGATGATGCAGCTGATGGATTCTGCGGAGAAGACGAACCAGTGGCCATGGCGCACCTCGTCGCCGATGACGTAGGTGCTCTGGAAGTCGATGTAGACCTGGTTCATCCAGTTCACGAAGAAATCGGGCAGAATTTGCGAGGCCCCGAAATACCAGAAAAATATCTGCACGAGCAGGGGCGTGTTGCGGAAAAACTCCACGTAGATGGCCGAAAGCCAGACCAGGGGCTTGAACTTGGCCATGCGCAGCACGCATACGACGATGCCCAGCAGCATGGCGAAGACGATGGAGATGGCGGACACCTCCAACGTACAGACGAAGCCTTCCTTGAGCCATTGCAGCGGCTCGCCGGAGAGGGTGGCCGCCCAATCGAATTGGTAATTCAAAACACTACCCGGTCTGGTTGGTGGGTTGGAAAAAGCCGGGGGCGGAGGCCGCCCCCGGCAGGGTCGTCACGACGGGGTCTAGTCCGTGGCGCCGGGCCAGAGTTCCATTTCCCAGGTGTCGGGAAGGTCGTAGCCCATCCACTTCTTGAACAGGGCGGCGTAGGTGCCGTCGAGCCACATCTGCTGGAGGCTCTTGTTCACGAAGTCGCGGAAGTCGGAGTCGTTCTCGGGCAGGCCGAGGCCGTAGGGCTCGGAGGAGAAGAAGTCGCCCACGATCTCCCAGCCTTCGGGGTTGTCATCGGAGGCCTTGAGCCCGGCGAGGATGCCGGAGTCGGTGGTCACGGCCACGACCTTGCCCTGCTTGAGGGCCAGGAAGGCCTGGGGATATTCGTCAAAGGAGATGACGTTGGCATCGGGCTGGGCGGCGGCGATGTTCTTCTCGGAGGTGGAACCCTTCACGGTGCCGACCTTCTTGCCAGCCAGGTCCGCCGTGGAGGCGATGCCGGAGCCCTTCTTCACAAGCAGCTTCTGGCCGTCCATGAAGTAGGTGATGGAGAAGTCGATCTTGTCGTCGCGCTCGAACTTGTGGGTCATGGTGGCGGCCAGCATGTCCACGGAGCCCTGGGCCAGCATGGGGATGCGGTTCTTGGAGGTGACGGTCTTGAACTCGACGGCCACGCCCAGCTTCTTGGCGATTTCCTTGCAGATGTCCACGTCGAAGCCGGCCAGTTCGTTGGTTTTCGGATCAATGAATCCGAACAGGAACACGGAGTCCTTCACGCCTGCTGTGAGAACGCCTTTGGCCTTGATGTCCTCCAGCTTGCCCGCATTGGCCGCGGACACGCTGAACACGAGCGCCAGAACGAGCGCCAGGATGGTGGTCAACCGTTTCATGCTTTCCTCCTGCATGATGAAGTGATGATACGCGCCGCTACGCGGCAAAAAACCTACAGAATTTCCTTCAGGAACATTTTGGTGCGATCGTGGGTGGGATTCTTGAAGAATTCCTCGGGGGTGTTCTGCTCGACGACCTCGCCGTAGTCCATGAACAGGACGCGGTTGGA
>JBFWJM010000271.1:0-4730 GCA_050253205.1 Desulfovibrionaceae bacterium | reverse complement strand
CACGATGGCGCTGGCGAGGGCGACCCAGCCGCCGACGGAGTGGACCACGGAGGAACCGGCGAAGTCGCAGAAGGCCACGGAGAAGGTGCCTTCGAGCCAGCCGGCGTCACCGTACAGCGAGCCCCAGGCCCAGTGGCCGGAGATGGGGTAGATCACGCCGGTGACGATGCAGGAGACCAGAATGTAGGAGCCGAACTTGGTGCGCTCGGCGATGCCGCCCGAGACGATGGTGGCGGCGGTGGCGGCGAACACGGACTGGAAGAACCAGAAGGTGTAGCTCCAGGGCAGGTCGGCGTCGGCCACGTCGCTGAGGCCGAAGTGGCTGAGGCCGATGTACTGGGAACCGATGCCGAACATCAGCCCGAACCCGAACAGGTAGAAGATGATCTGCCCGGCGCCGAAGTCCAGGAAGTTCTTCATGATGATGTTCCCGGCGGACTTGGCGCGGGTGAACCCGCACTCCACGCAGGCGAACCCGGCCTGCATGAACATGACCAGGATTGCCGCGATGAGGGTCCAGAGCAGGTTCGCGTTGTCCTGGGTCAGGTAGGCGACCTCATCCTGAGCCAAGGCGAGGGAAGGGACAAGGGCGAGGACCAGACCGGCGAGCGGGGTGACGACCCTCACGAACCGGCTTTTACGAAACAGACGAGACAGCATACACTTCCTCCTTTGGTGATGTGTGCGTTGTAGGCTGGCCTCCTTTGGCAATGCCCGTGCCAATCTTCGCAACACATTGAAATCACAGGAAGCGGCAAATAGTGATACAGTCTATTTTTGCCTTTTTTGTTATTTACATTTCAAAAACAATGTGGATTTCGGTCTAAATTTACAATTTTGAAAATCAACCTTTTTGGCCCCCTTTTCCGTTTGCCGCGCCCTGCGGTGAGCCTCTTCGGTGCCGTGGGCGGAGTCCATTTCCATACGGCGCTGGGGGCAATGCTTCCCGCCCGGGCCGCCTCGTCCCAGGGCCAGCCTTCCCTTGGGAAAGGTCACAGCCGACACGGCATTCATGCCAGGAAGGGTGCGCTCTGGAGGATGCTCGCCCAGTTGATGCCTCCCCCCGAGGCATCCACCCGGGTCCGATGCGTTCCAGTCAGGGCTCGCCGCGCGCAAGCCGTGCTTCACGGAAAGAGTGCATCATGCAAGGTATCATTCGGGAAGGGGCAATTCGGGAACAGCCGCGATGCTTCACGACCGCAACCGACCCGCAATCGGCCCCCATACACCCCGTGCAACCCCATTCGCCGCGACCCGCGCCGTTCTCCACCCGTGCAGGCGTGATGCGCCCCCGCACCCCAGTGCAACCCTGTGCGCACGCAACAAGCCCGCCCATGCGCGGCCCGCCCCCTGGAGATGCCACGCATGAGCGGGGGGGCAATGGCAACTGCTGCGGGCCGACGGGCGCGTCCTACAGGGATGACACGCTTTCCGTATTCTCCGTTGCGAAGCAACCAGGGGGCGGCAAGGCCTCATGCGACGCGCCGCCTGCCCATTGGGCACGCTCTGACTCTTTTGTAAAGAACGCTGTTCAGCGTTGTTATAATTGCGTTCTTTATTTGCGCCCGAGGCGAGTATGCCGTATTCTGGGTACCACGTCTGGCACGAGACAGGTCCGGGCCGCAAGGCCCCTTCTGGTCATATCCAATGTGAGGAGCCCTCATGCGCATCAGACACCAGATCATCCTACTCGGCACCGCCCTCGTGGCCGTCACGGCGGGGGCCATCCTCGCCGTGATGCTCACGCGCCAAGCCGCGCTGCAAGGACAACTCGCCTCGCTGCTCGATGCCTCGGTGGCGGAAGAGGTCGCCGAGGTCAACCGCGACATCATCAACCTGCTCGACACCCAGAACGACACCCTGCTCCAGATGCTGGAGTCGAATCTCAACGTGGCCCGCCAGCTGATGCAGGACATCGGCACCCCGTCCCTCGACGAACAGACCGTGCGCTGGAACGCGGTGAACCAGATCACCAAGGACGCCTCCGCCACGGACCTGCCGCGCATGGTGCTCGGCTCCACCTGGCTGGGGCAGAACCCCGGCTTCGACCGCGCCACCCCGTTGGTGGACCTGTTCATGCGCCTCACGGGCACCACCTGCACCGTGTTTCAGCGCATGAACCCGGCGGGCGACATGCTCCGCGTGGCCACGAACATCGCCAAGCTCGACGGCCAGCGCGCCATCGGCACCTACATTCCCAGCGACAGCCCCGTGGCCCGGACCCTCGTGGAGGGCAGGACTTACAAGGGCCGCGCCTTCGTGGTCAACGACTGGTACCTGACCGTGTACGAGCCCATCAAGGACTGGCGCGGGGAGGTCATCGGCGCGCTGTACGTGGGCGTCAAGCAGACGGGCGTCAAGGCGCTGATGCACGCGCTCACCGAGCGCGCCGTGGGCAAGAGCGGCGGCGTGACCATCATCGGCGCCAGCGGTCGCGACGCGGGCAAGGTCCTCGTCAGCCGCGACCAGGACCTCGTGGGCACCGTGCTCATCGGCACGAAGAACAGCGAGGGCCGCGACGTATACGCCGAGATCATCCAGGCCGGAACCGACGCGGGCGCAGGCGACCCCGCCGTGGTCTCCTACCTGGCCGGGAGCAATGGCCGGACGCAGTTCATCGGCGCGGCCTCGCGCTTCGAGCCCTGGGATTGGGTCGTGCTCTCCTCCGCCGAGCTGGACGAGTTCATGGGCACCGAGCGCAGCGTGAACGCCGCCCTGGCGGACATGCGCTACTGGGTCATCGTCCTCTCGCTGGGCATCGGCGCGCTCGGCATACTCGCCAGCCTGATCTTCGCCGGGAGCCTCAGCAAGCCCATCAGCGCCACGGCCGAGGCCATCTCCAGCCTCGCCGAGGGCGACACGGACATGCACACCGTGGAGCGGCTCGCCGAGCACGGCAATGAGGTGGGGGCCCTGGCCCGCAGCGCCTGCACCCTCGCCGCCTCCCTGGACGACAAGACCGCCACCGCGCGAGCCATCGCCGGGGGCGACCTCACCGTGGCCCACTGCCCTGCCTCGCCGCGCGACCGCCTCGGCCAGGCCCTCTGCGAGATGCTGGACAACCTGCGCGAGATGGTGGCCAACATCCGCATGGCCGCAGAGAACATCGCCGTGGGGGCGAACGAGGTCTCCACCGCCACGGTGGGCCTCTCCTCCGGTTCCACCTCCCAGGCCAGCTCCGTGGAGGAGATCAACAGCTCGCTGACCCACCTCTCCGCCCAGACCAGGGCCAACGCCGAGCACGCCGCCCAGGCCAACAAGCTCACCGCGCGCGCCCGGGCCGACGCGGACTCCGGCAACGCCGAGGTGGGCAACCTCGTCACGGCCATGGACGACATCAACCGCAACAGCGAAGACATCGGCCGGATCATCAAGGTGGTGGACGAGATCGCCTTCCAGACCAACCTCCTGGCGCTCAACGCCGCCGTGGAGGCGGCCCGCGCCGGGAGGCACGGCAAGGGCTTCGCCGTGGTGGCCGAGGAGGTGCGCAACCTCGCCGGGCGCAGCGGCAAGGCCGCCCAGGAGACCACCGGGCTCATCGAGGGCTCCTCGGCCAGCGTGCGGCGCGGGGGCGAGGTGGCCGGGCTCACGGCCGGAAAGCTCAAGGGCATCGCCGAGGCCGTGTCCTCCGCTGCCGCCCTGGTGGAGCGCATGGCCACGGCCACGGGCGAGCAGTCCGAGGCGCTGACGCAGATCAGCAGCGGGCTCGACCAGATCGAGAAGGTGACCCAGACCAACACGGCCAATGCGGAGCAGACCGCCGCCGCCGCCGAGCAGCTCAACAGCCAGGCCGCACAGCTCCGCGAGCTGGTGGCGCGCTTCCGCGTGCCGAGCGATGCGGCCGCCCTGCCCCGGGGGGGGCTGGCCCTGCCCGGACGCGCGGACGACGAGAACGACGAGAACGACGCGGACGACGACCTGCACGCCTGGTAGGCGGCGGGGGCCGCCAAGAAAAGTGACCGTCGGTCACAATCTTTGCGAGAACAACGGGTTAGACGCGCCCTCGATCGCCTACCACCCTGAAAAACTAGGTGATTTTCAGGATCGTGACAAAAAACCTGTTGACACCTCGGCGCGCACGGGGATAAAGCTTGCGGTCATGAACGCCATGAACCTCTTCCGCAACACCTTTTATGCCTACTTTTGGTATTTTTGGTTCAGCCACGCCTGTGGTCAGCGGAGAGGTGCATTCTAGCGAACGAAAGCGAACAGACCTCCCAGGGGCCGCAGGCGAAAAGCCGGCGGCCCCTTTTCGTTTGCAGGAAAAGAGGCCGAGGCCGGAACCCCGCCCCGGAGGCGAACCACAGGAGAAGGACCATGCTGATCGGAAAAACCATTCGACTGGAGCGCATCTTCAACCGCAACACCGGGCGGACCATCATCGTGCCCATGGACCACGGCGTCACCGTGGGGCCCATTCCCGGGCTGGTGGACATGCGCGAGGCCGTGGGCAAGGTGGTGGAGGGCGGGGCCAACGCCGTGCTGGAGCACAAGGGCTGCGTGCGCTGCGGCCACCGCGCCGAGGGCCGCGACGTGGGGCTCATCGTGCATCTCTCCGCCTCCACGGCCCTCTCCCCCTTCCCCAACGCCAAGTGCCTGGTGGCGGACGTGGAGGAGGCCATCTGCCTCGGGGCGGACGCGGTTTCCATTCATGTGAACCTCGGCGCGGAAACCGAGGCGGGCATGCTCCGCGACCTCGGCCAGGTGGCCAAGGACGCGGCCCGCTGGGG
>JBFWJM010000270.1:0-4789 GCA_050253205.1 Desulfovibrionaceae bacterium | reverse complement strand
CGCGGGGGGCTACCTCTACAAGCAGCACCTCGACCAGCAACGCTTCGAGACCGTGCCGCCCGAGAGCCCGGGCAGGGAGGCGAGCTTCGTCATCCCGCCGGGGGCGCACTTCCTGGCCGTGGCCAGCGACCTCGCCGCCCAGGGGTTCGTCACGGACGTGCCCCGCTTCCTGGCCCTAGCCCGGGCCAAGGGCCTCACGGCCAAGGTCCGCGCCGGGGAGTTCCTGCTCTCCACGAACTGGCTGCCGGACCGCATACTCACGGAGATCACCTCCACCCCGGGGGTCATGCAGCGGTTCACCGTGCGCGAGGGGCTCACCTGGTGGCAGGTGGCCGGGCTGGTGGAAAAGGCGGGCCTGGGCAGCGCGGCACAGTTCGCCGAGGCCGTGCACGACCCGGCCCTGCTGGCCCGCTGGTCCATCCCCGCGAGCACCGCCGAGGGCTACCTCTTCCCCGAGACGTACATGTTCACCAAGGCCCACGAGATGGACGAGGCCGGGCTGGCTGAGCTCATGGTCTCGGAATTCTTCAGCAAGGCCAGGGGCGTGTTCGGGGAGGAACTGCCAGCCCCGGAGGAGCTGCACCGGCTGGTGACCCTGGCGAGCATCGTGGAAAAGGAAACGGGCGACGCCTCCGAGCGGTTCCGCATCGCCGGGGTCTACGCCAACCGCCTCGCCCGGCCCATGCGCCTGCAAGCCGACCCCACCACCATCTACGGCCTGGGCCAGGACTTTGACGGCAACCTGCGGCGCAAGCACCTGGACGACGACGCCAACCCCTACAACACCTACCAGCGCGACGGCCTGCCCCCGGGGCCCATCTGCTCCCCGGGGCTCGAATCGCTCAAGGCCTCTGCCTTCCCCGAGCAGCACAGGTACCTCTATTTCGTGGCCAGGGGCGACGGCACCTCGCACTTCTCCAAGACCCTCGAAGAGCACAACGCGGCGGTGGCCAAGTTCCAGCGCTGGGGCAGAGACAGGAAGAACTACACGTCCACGAAGAAATAACCCGGGAGCCACAAAGCTCCCCACATAGTGCCGACCATGTGCCAGCCCCTCGCCAAAAGGGAGGAGAGAATGCAGATTCACTGTCCACAATGCGGCAGAGGGTTCGCCCCCAGGCGGTTTTCCAGTTCCAGCGCAAAGCTGATCATCGTATGTGCGGCCATCGGATTCTTTCTCGGCAGCTTTTTGGGCATCGCCGGAGGATTCGGTGCCATTACCGCCAGCTGGCCGATGGCCATTGCCGGGGCTTGGGTCGGCTGGAAGCTATCGACAAGAAAGCAATACTGCCCGCATTGCGGGAACCTGGCGAATCGCTGAAGACGCCCGCCCGGCAGCCCCATTTCGCTCCACCCCTCTCCGCCACGACGTGAAGCCGCATTCCTTCGCCCCGCCTCGTTCCATTCCACCGCCTCCCGCCCCCTGCGAAGCTCCCATTGACAACCTTCCTCCCTATGCGTACTGTTCATTTAGTTCAAACTAAACAAACAATACAAAGGGTGCGGTCATGTCGGAATCACTGGACCACGCACGGGAACATTTCATCCAGGGAATGAGCAGGATAGCGCACTTCTGGGGCTTCCCCAAGGCCATGGGGGCGATCTTCGGGGCGGTGTACCTTGCCGCCGAGCCCGTGGGCCTGGACGACCTGGTCCGCGCCGTGGGTGTGAGCAAGGGGGCCGTCTCCACCAACATCCGCGGCCTGGAGCGCATGGGCCTGGTGAAGCGGCACCTCCAGCTGGGCGACCGCAAGGACTACTACGTGCCGGAAACCGACCTCTGGCGCGCCGTGCGCACCATCCTCAACGAACGCGAGCGGCCCGAGTTCGACCGCGCGCTGGGGTCCGTCTCCGAAAGCCTCGGCATGGTCCGCGCGGTCAAGGGCGAGCACCCGGCCGAGGCGGCGCTCCAGGCCGAGGCTGCGCTGCTGGCCGAGCGCATGGACGAGATGCGCCGCTTCTTCGCCACCCTGGATAAAATGGTCGCCGCGCTCATCGCCCTGGACAGGCTCAAGCTCTCCGCTCTGCCCTCGCTGTTTGGAAAGTGAACCCAAAGGAGGAACCATGTCCGCGCAACGTCACGTCGTCACCGGAGCCTTCGGCTTTTCCGGCAAGTACATCGCCCGCCGCCTGCTGGAGCAGGGCCACGAGGTCCACACCCTGACCAACTCCCCGGGCCGCGCCGACCCCTTCGGCGGGCGCGTCCGGGCTCTGCCCCTGGCCCTGGACGACGTGGACGCCCTGGCCGCGTCGCTGCAAGGGGCCAGCGTGCTCTACAACACCTACTGGGTGCGCTTCAACCACCGCCGCTTTCGCCATGCGGACGCCGTTTCCGGCACGCTGGCGCTGTTCGACGCGGCGCGGCGGGCCGGGGTCGAGCGGGTGGTCCACGTCTCCATCACCAACCCGGACGAGCACTGCGGCCTGGAATACTTCGAGGGCAAGGCCCTGCTGGAGCGCTCGCTGCGCGAGTCCGGCCTCTCGCACGCCATCCTGCGCCCGGCGGTGCTCTTCGGCCGGGAAGACATCCTCATCAACAACATCGCCTGGACCCTGCGGACCTTCCCGGCGTTCTTCACCTTCGGGCACGGCTCGTACCGCCTGCGGCCCATCCACGTGGACGACCTCGCCGCGCTGGCCGTGCGCGAGGGGGCGGCCCGGGCCAACGCCACCATCGACGCCGTGGGGCCGGAATCCTTCACCTACCGCGAACTGGCCGCCACCATCGCCGACGCCATCGGCCGCACGCGGCCCATCCTGCCGCTGCCGCCCCGGCTGCTTTATCGCCTCTCGCGCGTGGTCGGCTGGATCAAGCGCGACGAGTTCGTCACCTGGGAGGAGGTGCGCGGGCTCATGGCGGGCCTGCTCGACGTGGACGGCCCGGCCACGGGGCCCACGAGGCTCTCCGCCTGGGCCCGGCGCCACGCCGGGAGCCTCGGCCGGAACTACGCCAGCGAGCTGCGCCGCAGGCGCGACAGGACCTGCGGCTACGTGGGCTGCTGAAGGCGGCCGCCCGGCCCCCGGCTACGCCGCCGCGATCCAGTGCAGGCCGAGGCCGTAGCCCCGTGAGGCGAGGAAGGCGGCGATGTCGTCCCTTGCGCCGCGCGTGGCCACGTAGGAGACGAGAAACGCCTCCCCCGGGGGCGGCACCTCGTCGCGGTGCAGCACGGGCCTGCCGCGCAGCACCGCGCCCACCTTGCGCGGGTCCACGTCGTGGAACGCCTCGATGGCCACGCCGTGGGCCAGGAGCATCTCGGCCCGCTTGCGCGTGGGCCTGCCCGCGCCGAGCACGCGGATAACGGGGTGGTGGGGGTTGCGCCGCTTCAGCCAGCGGGCGAGGTAGGCGGCCTTCACGCGGTAGAAGGCCTCGGGGTCGTAGCGCGGGTCGCTGCGGGTCAGGCGCGTGGGCGGGTCGTTCCAGACGAGCAGCTCGCGGTCCACCTTCTCCATGACCACCCCTGCCTCCAGCCAGCGCAGGAGCATGTCGTAATCCTCGGGGAAGTCGCCCTGCTCGTAGCCGCCGTAGCGCTCCACCAGCTCGCGCCGGAACATGATGGACGGGTTGGGCACGGGCAGCTCCACGAAGCGGTTCAGCGAGATGGCCCCGGCCGTGCGCTGCGCATTGGTCCAGTCCACGTAATGAGAATAGCCCCGGGCCTTGGCCCTGCTCCCGCCGAAGCGCACCCGGCAGCCCACGAGCCCGGTGCCGGGGTGGGCGTCCAGGTGGGCCGCCTGGGCCTCCAGGCGGCCGGGCAGGGCCAGGTCGTCCGCGTCCATGCGCGCCACGTAGCGCCCCCGGCTGGCATCGATGGCGGCCATGGCCGCCCGGGCCACCCCGCCGTGAGGCAGCGAAAGAGGCCGAACCCGTTCGTCCCAGTGGGAATATTCCTCGATGATCTCCCCGGTGCGGTCCGTGGAGCCGTCGTCCGCAGCCACGATCTCGAAATCCACCCCCTCCTGGGCCAGGAGGGAATCGAGACAGGCGGGCAGCGTGGCTTCCGCGTTATAGCACGGCAGCGTGACGGAGACGGCGGGCATCAGCGTTCATGCGCATGATTCCCTTGCCGCGTCAAGGAGCGAACGCGGCGGAGCAGGGCGCATGCGCCACTGGCGAACCCGGGCTCAGTGCGTGGTTTCGGAGACGACCCGCGAGGGCATCGTCCCGGCCTTGCTCATGGCGTCGCGCACCCGGTTCTTGAGCCTGGAGAGGTCGGCGGACTTGACCACGTAGTAATCTGCGGCGATGGACTTGAAGTCGTGCTGGAACGAGTCGTAGGCGGTGGAGAGGATGACGGGGATGCGGTCGTCGTTGGCGCGGATGTCCTGCAGCAGGTCGAGTCCCGAGCGCTCCGGCCCGAGGCGGATGTCGAGGATGACGATATTCGGCCGCTCCCGGGCGAGGAGCCCGAGAATCTCCTGGCTGCCGTCGGAGGTGGCCACTTCGTAGCCCTCGCTTTCCAGCTCCTCCCGGTACAGCATCCGGATGTGCCGTTCGTCGTCCACAACGAGAATCTTGCCTGACATGAGAACTCCCAATAGGATTTTGTACCAGTATACTCGACCCGTATCTTTGGGGTCAAACAGTTTAGTGAAAATCCCCACGGCGTCCGGAGTTGACAAAGCGGGCCCGGCACGCCATGAAACGGCCGTCCCGACGGGGTTTTCCCCCGGTGGGACCAATCCGCCGAATGTAAATGCAGGATTTTTTCCCGGGAGAAAGCCATGATCACCGTACACCTGGAGCCCGACGGCGAGACCCTGACCTTCGAGCGGCTGAACACGGCGCTCA
>JBFWJM010000269.1:0-4802 GCA_050253205.1 Desulfovibrionaceae bacterium | reverse complement strand
AGGTAGCGCTGGCGGGTGTCCTTCCAGCAGACGAGCAGGGGGATGGTGTCCATGAGGATTTCCTGGAAGGCGAGCTGGGCCGTGATCTTGCGCTCCACCTTGCGGCGCTGGGCGATGGCCAGCACGAGGAACACGAGGATCACGGACAGGGAGACCATGAATACGAGGCCGATCCAGAGCAGGCGGGGTTCGATGCGGTAGAACGCATCGGGCTTGTTGATGACGGTGCTGCCCTCGGGCAGGGTCTCCTCGGGAATGCCGAAGCGCTGGAGCACTTTCCAGTCGAAGGCCCAGCCCTCCTCGATGCGCGGCATGACCGGAATGCGCGAGGCGGAATCGCCGTCCATGATGCGCATGGCCATCTCCGCCGCCTGGCGGCCCATCTTCTGGCCGGAGAGCACCTTGCCGCCGACCATGCCGTGCCCCAGCAGAAAGCGCCAGGAACTGAAGACCATGGAGGTGGTGTGCCGGGCGATGGCCTGGAGCACCTCCTCGGCGGAGTAGAGCTCGCCGTGGGCCCCTTTGTAGAACGGCGTGAAGTGGATCAGCGTGTCGGAATCCAGCCCGGCCGCCCGTTCGAGTATCTCGTTCAGGGTGTAGGAATCCCAGTATTCGTACTGGAGACGCCCCTCGAACACGGGCCAGGTCTTGCGGAACTGGTTGGTGATGGCTGCGGAGGTGACGGAGTTGTCGCCGATGATGACCACGCGCTTGAACTGCGGGCGCAGGCGCAGGGCGAACTCCACGGTGGCGGCCATGTCGGGGTCTTCGAGAACGCCCGTGATGTTGCTCAGGCCCTGGATGCTCCCGGGCTTGAAGTCGTTGACCCCGCAGAAGACCACGGGGACGCCCCGGAAGAGCAGGCCGCGCGTTTCCAGCAGGAGGTCGTAGGCGTTGTTGTCCGCCGCGATGATGACGTCCAGGTGCGCACCGTCGTACTTCTGCTGGTAGTAGGGCTTGAGCACGTCGCGGATTTCTTCCAGGCGGTAGCGCTTGGTGTCCATGTACTCGATTTGCAGGTCCACGGGCTCGGCGTAGTGGGCGAGGGCCTCGCGCACGCCCTCCAGAATCTCGTCGGACCAGGCGTATCCGTTCTGATACGAGTTGAGGAAGAGCACATGGCGCTTCTGCTCCTGCGCCTGGGCGGGCGCGGCGAAGAGCGCCGCCAGAAGGCAGGCGAGCAGGACGGCGAGGGCCGCCGGGGGGGAGGGGCGCTTCGGTACGGGCATTCGGGTCTCCGTGCGGGGCGGATGGCTCCACAGGGTGCCCTGTCCGGGCGGGGAAAGCAAGCGCTCAGCGGTTCATCGTACGGCTCATCGCACGGGTCATCGCACGGGGGCGAGCATCTCCCTGGCCGAGGCGAGGTCCTGGGCGGTGTTCACGTTGACCAGGGAGCGCAGGGTCGGGTCGAAGGGCAGGAGGCGCTCCAGGGGCACGGAGAGGGTGTCGAGCTCGGAGAGGCAATCCGCCACGCTGGTGCGCCCCTCGTGGAGGTGGCGTTCGATGACGGGCAGGCACCCGCGCGACCAGATGCCGCACAGGGGGTACCAGAACCAGCCGTCCCGGCGGGGCAGGATGACGTCGGGCCCGCCGTCGGCCAGCTTGGCCAGGGCGCGCACGAGGGTGGGCTGGAGAAAGGGCGTGTCGCAGGCGGCGATGAACACCTGCTCCGTGTCCGCCGCGTCGAGGGCGGCGTGGATGCCCGTGAGGGCGGCGCGGGCGTCGAAGCGGTCCGCCACCACGCGCAGGCCGAGCTCCGCAAGGGGGCCGGGCTCCCGAGCCACGAGGAAGACCTCGTCGAAGATCGCGGAGAGGGAGTCGGCCACATGGCGCACCAGGGGCCGGCCATCGAGGTCGAGCAGGGCCTTGCCCTCGCCGCCCAGGCGCCGGGCGCGGCCTCCGGCGAGGATCGCCGCCGATATGGAGTTTCGTGCGTGTTCCATGAGGGAAACATAGGCCTGAAACGGCGGTTTGGGGAGTATGGGATGTGAGAATACGAAATTGGAATGAGGTGTTGCGCGAAAGCTGCCCGCAGGTGCCATGGCCGGAACGCAAAGGGGGCCGGACGAATCCGGCCCCCTGGCATCTCTCGCGTTGATCCTGCCCTAGTGCCCGGCGTCCACCACGCCGATGCACGAAACCATGATCATGAAGGTGACCCAGAGGGCCAGCCCGGTCCAGATGTACTTCTTTTCCTTGATGAAGGCGAAGGCAGCCACGGCCAGGGCCGGAGCGGCCACAAAGCCGCCCAGGGCCAGGCCGAACTGGGTGAAGCCGTCGCCCATGCCGAAGTGCGTCATCCAGAAGTGCCCGCCGGGGAATTCGCGCGCCTCGGTGAGCCCGGCCCAGAGCTGCTCCGGGGACTTGCCGCTGAAGATGGCGCCGTAGAGGTAGTGCGGGTTGGCCATGTTGTTGTCCACGTTGAACAGGGCGAGCATGGGCCCTATCATGCAGGCGATGGCCGCCAGGACACAGAGCCAGTACACGGTGTCGCCGTAGAGAATCTGGGAGGCCGGCATGGCCGGACGCTGGTTGGTGATGGTCATGATGTTTCTCCCTTACGCCTTCTTGGGCTTGAACAGTCCATAGAGGATGCCGGCCACGACCACGCCGAGGACCGCGAAGATCTCGGTGGTGGAACGCTCGGCCAGCACCTCCAGCTTGACCAGGCCCTTGGTGATGAGCCCGTAGCTGGTGAAGAACATGATGCCGATGAGGATGATGCGGATGAATCCGGCCTTGATCTTCATCAGGATGTACGCGCCGACGAGGCCGCCGAGCACCTGGCCCACGAGCCACGGCGCCGCGAACAGCGGGACGATGGCGCCCTTGAGCAGGTAGGGCCACAGGGCGATGCAGTCGCCCATGCCGAGCAGCACGCCGGAACAGGCGGCCGCCACCTTGAGGGGCACGGCCATGATCATGTTCAGGGCCGGGACGATGGCCCAGCCCGCACCCAGGCCGAAGAAGCCCGAGAGGAAGCCCACCACGATGACCGCCACGGCCAGCAGGCCCGCACGGGTGACTTGGTAGTTGATGACCGTGCCGGTGGAGGCTTCATAGTAGGGCTGGGTGAGGTCGAGGAACTTGGTCAGCTTGTCTACCTTCTTGACCTCGGGCCATTCGATCTTCTGGCCGCCCACGATGAAGTACACGGCCAGCGCGGTGATGATGCCGCCCAGCGACATGCGCACGATGCCCTCGCCCGCCTTGCCCATGGAGTCGGCCACGATGATGGCCGCCTGCGCGCCGGAAAACGCGCCCAGGCCGTAGGCCGCCGCCGAGAGGATGCAGATCTTGAGGTTGGCCAGGCCGCGCCGCATGAACGGCCCGGTGGAGATGAGGCCCGAGAACATGGCCACGATGAGGCCCGTGGCGCGGATGATCAGGCTGTTGACCTCGGTGAAGGCCATCATGATGGGCGTGAAGAGCACGCCGCCGCCGATGCCGCCCATGACGGCGATGAGGGCGATGCCGAAGCTCACGAAAAACGAGCCGAACAGGAACCAGAAGATGGTGCTGCCCGCCATGGGCTTGACCACCTGCCGGTTCATGGTCATCTGCAGTTCGAGCAGTTCCTTGTCTGCGGGCGAGAGGGCCTCCTTCTCGGCGTCCGTGAGCTTGACCAGGGCCTTGGCCTTGGCGCGCACGTCGTCGGGAAGGGCGTCGTAGACCTTCGCCAGGGCCTCCACGGCGGCGATGGACGCCGGATCCATGGATTTGCCTTCCTTGACCATCTCCACCGTGGGCGTCACGCTGAGCTCTGCCGGGGTCTCCAGGCTGTAGCCGAGCATGGCGCTCCCAATGGAGGTGATCACCAGTATGCCTACCATGAGCATGATCTCTAGGTAGGGGCTCTTGAAGAGATTGTTCACGCAGCTCCTCCTTTGTGAAATTGTGAACTTTCCATAAGAAGAACAGAAGGTTGAAGTCAAGTGGTATGACAGGGGGAAATACCATTTTTAAGCCGAGCAATTTCAATGATTAACGGTATTTGTTGCATATTGAGAGAGTCAACTGATTAAAAAAGCAACAGTTTTGGGGTGAAATTCAGACGTTTTTCCAACAGGTTCGCGATCGCTGATTAGAATTTTTCCGAAGGTGTGGAAGAGGGGATTTCCCGGCCGGAAGGAGAGGTGTATCAGAATGCTCCAAAAATATGCTGCTGTATTGTGAAAAAAAGAACTATCGGAAGATGAAACGGAAAACCACAAAAGGGAATCGATCCGTCCAACGATTTCACGCGAGGGGTTGACAGGAAGCATTAAGAAAGATAAAGATGATCCTGTCGCCGCACTCAAACGGTCTTCGCCTGGACTCGCGCCCAGGTTCGACGGGGTTTTCGTGTTTCAGTGCATCAGTGCCTTGCGGGCGCTACCTGTCTTGGTTTTCCTGCTTTGCCTGGCTCCGCATTTCGCGTGGGCGGAGGCGGCCGCGCGCTCTCCATTGTCCATTTTTCTCGGTGTCGGCGGATACGGGGCGCTTTCCCCGGAGGCGGTCGAATCCTGGGCGGCCTCCGTCAAGGCGACCGATGCCCGAAACGAACGCGGCATCCGCGTGCTGGACCCCACCCCCGGGGCCCTGCTCCCGGCCAACGCGGCCTCGCCCCTGTTCCGCTGGAAGGGCACAGGCGCTCCCGCCTACCTGCTCCGCCTTTTCGTTTCCGGGTCGCCCATGGGGGCCGTGTTCACGGATGAGCCCCGCTGGGAGCCCGGCCCGGAGGCCTGGACCCGGCTCGCCGCCGCTTCGCTGGGCGCGGGGGCGGCAGTCGAGGTGGAGATTCTCGCCCTGGGCGGGTTCAC
>JBFWJM010000268.1:0-4806 GCA_050253205.1 Desulfovibrionaceae bacterium | reverse complement strand
GCCTCCGTGGGCACGGACGGAACGGACGGACCCACGGACGCGGCCGGGGCACTCTCCCTGAGCCGCATCTACCGGGAAACCTGCCGCAAGGCACTGGACCCGCAGGCGTATTTGCGCCGCAACGACTCGTGCAGCTTCTTCGAGAAGACGGGCGGGCTCATCGTCACCGGCCCCACGGGCACCAACGTCATGGACCTGGTGCTGCTGCTCGTGGCGGAGCAGGAGTAGCCGCTCCGGCTTTGCCTTTCGCCGCGCTTCGTGGCATCGTTCCCGTCCGCGCCGCCCGCTCTAGCCTGCTGCGCGCCAAGACGAGAGGAACATCATGGACTGGAAACTGCTGGCCACGACCTTCGGCACCCTGTTTCTGGCCGAGCTTGGCGACAAGACCCAACTCGCCTGCATACTCATGACCGCCAAGACCCAGAAGCCCTGGACCGTGTTCCTGGGGTCCTCCCTGGCCCTGGTGCTGGTGAGCCTTCTGGGCGTGCTCTTCGCCTCCTTCATCTGCAACTACATCCCGCAGAACATCATCAAGAAGCTGGCCGCCTCGTTGTTCGTGCTCATGGGCGTGCTGTTCTGGTTCGACAAGATATGACCCCCGGTGCGCAGGGGATTGCGCCGCGCGTGCGGATGCCCTATCCTGTTGCACAGGTTCCAAGATGCAGAAGATACCGCTCAAACTCGCCAAGCCGGGCATGAAGCTCGCCCGGGCCGTGGCCCGCAAGGACGGCCTCACCGTCGTGGCCGAGGGCGTGGAGCTCACGGCCGCGCTGCTCTCCCGGCTGGAGTCCATGGACATCGACCGCATCGTGGTCCAGGGCGAGGCCGTGGACCTCGGCTCCGGGGGCGGCACGGCCTACGACGAGCGCCTGGCCCGGCTCGACCATCTCTTCCGGGCCTATTCCGGCGACCAGTGGATGCTCAAGGTCAAGGCGTTCCTGCGGCGTTATTTCCAGCTCAAGGCCGCAGCGCACGCGGCCGCCCTGGCCGCCCAGGAGGCCGACGCCGCCGCACTGGCGGAAGGGGCGGAAGCGGGCGCCGATGGAAGCACCGATGGAAGCGCCAATGGGAACGATGATGCGGGCCTGAACCAGGAGGCCGCCGATGGCCGCTGAACCGCCGCGCATCAATCTCGACTCCGACGACCTCAAGACCGAGGTCAAGGGCTACGTCCTGGCCGTCAAGGACCTGCCCACGCTGCCTCAGGTGCTCGACGAGGTCACCAAGCTCGTGCAGGACCCCGAGTCCTCCACCGAGCAGATCGCCAAGGCCATCTCCACGGACCAGGTGCTCTCCGCCAAGGTTCTCAAGATGGTCAACTCGCCCGTGTACGGCTTTCCGGGGCGCATCAGCTCCATCCAGCACGCCCTGGTGCTCCTCGGGTTCAACGTCATCCGGGGCATCATCATCTCCACCTCCGTGTTCGACATGATGGCCCAGACCATGAAGGGCCTCTGGGAGCACAGCCTGGGGGCCTGCACCGCCTCGGGCATCATCGCGGCCAAGGCCGGCTTCGAGGACCCGGAGGAGTTCACCGTGGCGGGCCTGCTCCACGACCTCGGCAAGGTGGTGGCCGCCGTGCAGCTGCCCGAGCTCCAGGAACGGGTGCTCGACGTGGTGGCGCGCGACGACCTCAGCTACTACGCGGCGGAGCGCAAGGTCCTCGGCTTCGGCCACGACCGCATCAACGCCTGGATAGCCACCCACTGGCACCTGCCGGGCAACATCCGCGAGGCCATGTCGCACCACCACAAGCCCTCCCGGGCGCAGCACTACCGCGAGACGGCCAGCGTGGTCCACGTGGCGGATTTCCTGGTGCGGGCCTACGAGTTCGGCTGGGGCGGCGACGACCACATCTCCTTCCTCGACCCCCAGGCCGTGGCCTTCCTCAAGCTGCGCATGGCCGACCTGGAGTCCATCATGGACGAGCTGTCCGAGAAGTTCGTGGACATCTCGGACCTGACCTTCTGAGCCCATGTCCGACCAGGCGCGCGTTTCCGACTGCTACTTCGCCCACACCCAGCGTGTGTTCGTCATCTCCGGCGACCGCGAGCTCACGCCCATGCTGGAGAGCCTCTGGTGGCCCGGGTGCATGGAGTTCTTCACCTTCGGCACGGGCAAGGCCGCCATCGAGACCCTGTTCCAGGACCCGCCCGACATGCTCATCGTGGACAACCGCCTGCCCGACATGACCGGCCCCCAGCTCGCCCAGATGGTCAAGGGCGAGAACGTCTACCGCCAGCTCCCCGTGGTCCTGTGCGTGGACTCCGAAGACATGGTCTACCCCTGGAACTGGAACGACGTGGAGGTGGACGACTTCCTCGTGCGGCCATACCTGGAGAGCGAGGTGCGCGACCGCATCAACCTCGCCCTGCTGCGCTCCATGCGCGCGCTGGACGCCAACCCCCTCTCCAAGCTCCCGGGCAACACGAGCATCATCCAGCGCATCCAGGACCTCATCGACCGGGGGGAAGACTTCGGCCTCGCCTACTGCGACCTCGACTACTTCAAGTCGTACAACGACAAGTACGGCTTCTCGCGCGGGGACGAGGTGCTCATGATGGCCGCCCGGGTCATCGTCAACACGGTGAAGCGCTTCCATGCCAAAAGCCGCTTCCAGCCCTTCGTGGGCCACGTGGGCGGGGACGACTTCGTGTTCATCCTCCCGGCGGAGCAGGTGGAGGAGGCCTGCCGCGAGGTGGTCCGCGCCTTCGACGCCATCGTGCCCAGCTTCTACGACGCCGGAGACCGCAAGAAGAGCTGCATCGAGTCCGTGGACCGCAAGGGCCAGGCCCAGACCTTTCCCATCATGGCCGTGTCCATCGCCGTGGTCTTCAACCGGGGCGGCAGGCTCCACCACTACGGCGAGGCCAGCTCCATCGCCATGGAGCTGAAGAAGAAGGCCAAGGAGAACCCCAGGAGCTGCTATGTCCTCGACCAGCGCACCGAATGACCTGCCCGCGCCCTGTGCGGGATACGTCGAGTGGCTCGCCGTGGAAAAGGGCTACTCCAAGGCCACGGTGCGTGCCTACGCCACGGACCTGGCCCAGTTCGAGGCCTTTCTCCAAGCCCGCTCCCTGACCCTCGGTCGCTTCGCCGAGGTCCGCCCCGAGCACGTCCGCGCCTTCCTGGCCGAGCTGCACCGCCGGGGCGTGTCCAAGAGCTCCGTGGCGCGCAAGCTCTCCTCCCTGCGCGGGTTCTTCAAGCGCCAGCGCCAGCGCGGCGAGCTGGAAAAAAGCCCCGTGGCCGCCGTGCGCAACCCCAAGCAGGACAAGCGCCAGCCCCGCGTGCTCAACGTGGACCAGGCCCTGGCCGTCATGGAGGCCAAGGTGGACCCCGACCCCGAGGGGCTGCGCGACCTCGCCCTGGCGGAGCTGCTCTATGGCTCCGGGCTGCGCGTCTCCGAGGCCCTGGGGCTCGACGTGGACGACATCGACCTCTCCCGAGACACCGTGCGCGTGCTCGGCAAGGGGGCCAAGGAGCGCGTCTCGCCCCTTTCCTCCAAGTCGCGCGAGCGCCTGGCCCGCTGGCTGGAGCAGCGCCACGCCCTCTCCGCGGACCCGAGGCAGAAGGCGCTCTTCCTCGGCGCTCGCGGCGGCAGGCTCAACCGCCGCCAGGCCGCGCGCATCGTGGAGCGTCTCGCGCAGTTGGCGGGCCTGCCCCAGCATCTGCACCCGCACATGCTGCGCGGCAGCTTCGCCACCCATCTGCTGGAGGGCGGGGCCGACCTGCGCGACGTGCAGGAGCTCCTCGGCCACAGCCGCATCGCCACCACCCAGCGCTACACGCACCTGGACATGGCGCACCTGATGAAGGTATACGACCGGGCGCACCCCAAGGCGGGAGCCAAGAAACCCACTTCGAAAGGAGAAACATAATGGCCAATCCCCAAGTGCTCATCGAGACGCCCAAGGGCGAAATCCTGGTGGAGCTGTTCGAGGCCGAAGCGCCCAAAACCGTGGCGAACTTCCTGCGCTACGTGGACGAGGGCCACTACGAGGGCCTGCTCTTCCACCGCGTCATCGAGAACTTCATGATCCAGGGCGGCGGGCTCGACTTCAACATGAACGACAAGCCCACCCACGAGCCCGTGGAGAACGAGGCCGACAACGGCCTGAAGAACGAACGCGGCACCCTGGCCATGGCCCGGACCATGGACCCGCACTCCGCCTCCAGCCAGTTCTTCATCAACACCGTGGACAACGCCTTCCTGGACCACAAGTCCAAGACCCCCGACGGCTGGGGCTACTGCGTCTTCGGCAAGGTCGTGGACGGCATGGACGTGGTGGACAAGATCCGCAAGGTCAAGACCGGCAACAAGGGCTACCACCAGGACGTGCCGGTGGATCCCGTTTCCATCATCTCCGCCGCCCGCTTCGAGTAAAAAAAACCGTCCAGGCATCGGCGCTGGCGTCGTTGCTTCGAAAGGCGCAGACCCTCGGGTATTTCGTATACACCTCGGTCCTGCGCCTTTCTCGCGCCTTGCCAGCCCCGCGCCTGAACGGTTTTTAAGCTGGGAGGGGGCATCGGCGCTGCGGCTTCCATCTCCGCGCAGAAGCCGCGCCCATGCAGGCGGGCCACTGGGCTGGGCCGCTGGGTGCTCCGCAGGCCAGGGGCTGCCGCCCCTGGACCCCATGTCGGTAATGATCCGCCGCCCGCGCAGGGCCCGCAGGCCCGGGACTGCCGCCCCTGGACCCCATGTCGATAATGATCCGCCGCCCGCGCAGGGCCCGCAGGCCAGGGGCTGCCGCCCCTGGACCCCATGTCGGTAATGATCCGCCGCCCGCGCAGGGCCCGCAGGCCAGG
>JBFWJM010000267.1:0-4841 GCA_050253205.1 Desulfovibrionaceae bacterium | reverse complement strand
CTTCTTCAGGGGACGCGAGATCGTGCACAAGGACCGGGGTCTCATGGTGCTGGAGCGGGTCATTGAGGACACCGCCGACATCGCCAAGGTGGACCAGCAGCCCTCCAGCGAGGGCCGGACCATGTTCATGATGCTGGCCCCGACGAAAAAATAGCGCCCGATACTTGACATTCGGAACGTTACCGTTCATTTTCCCCTGCCCGTCGCCATGACGGCGGCGGAGGATGGACAAGGAGTCATTCATGCCCAAGATCAAGACCAACCGCAGCGCGGCCAAGCGCTTCGAGAAGACCGGCTCCGGCAAGTTCCGCCGCCGCCGCAAGAACCTGCGCCACATTCTCACCAAGAAGAATGCCAAGCGCAAGCGTCGTCTCGGCCAGGGCGCGATGGTGGACTCGACCAACGAGAAGGCCGTCCGCCGCATGCTGCCTTACGCCTAGGCGGTTCATGATCGTTTGATGGCGGCGTTATCGCGCCCCGGCCGATCCCACGGCGTATTCGGAATACGCCTCGGCTCCGGCAGCGGCCCGCGCCCGGCCAGCAAGCGTTCCGTGCCGCCCGGGTTCGCAATGGAAGCATCCTTCATTAACCTGTAACCCTTTCGTCCACCCCGCCCGGGTCATGTGCCTCGGGGGGTACGAAGCGTCGGAGGAATCGCCATGAGAGTCAAAAGAGGCGTGGCCGCCAAGCGCCGCCACAAGAAATATTTGAAGCTTGCCAAGGGCTACCGGGGCGCGGGCTCCCGCCTGTACCGCACCGCGCGCGAGCGCGTGGAAAAGGCCCTGACCATGGCCTACCGTGGCCGCAAGGAGCGCAAGCGCCAGTTCCGCGCCCTGTGGATCATCCGCATCAACGCCGCCGTCCGCGAGCACTCCCTGTCCTACTCCAAGTTCATGGGCGCGCTGAAGAAGGCCGGCATCGAGCTCAACAGGAAGGTCCTGGCCGACTTGGCCGTGCGCGACAAGGACGCCTTCGCCCAGGTGGTGGAAGCGGCCAAAGCCCAACTGTAGACCATGACAAACGAATTGCGGTCCTTCCTGGAAGGACTTGAGAGCCTGGCCGTCGAGTGCGAAAGCAAGCGAGGTCAGGCTCGCTCATTGGAGGCGGTGGAGGAGCTGCGCATCGAGTTCCTCGGCCGCAAGGGCAAGCTCGCCGGGCTCATGGCCGGGCTGCGCGAACTCTCCGAGGACGCGCGCCCCGAGGCGGGCAGGAAGGCCAACGAGATCAAGCTGCGGCTCACGGAGATCGTGGACGCCGCCCAGGCCGACCTCCAGCGCGCAGCCGAGGGCGACGCGCTTTCGAAGTTCGACCCGACCCTCCCGGGCCGCCGTCCCTTCGCGGGCTCCATCCACCCAGTCTCCCTGGTCATGGACGAGATCTGCGACGTGTTCACCGGCCTCGGGTTCGAGGTGGTCTCCGGCCCGGAGGTGGAGAACGACTGGTGCTGCTTCGAGGCGCTGAACATGCCCCCCGAGCACCCCGCGCGCGACATGCAGGACACCTTGTACGTGTCCGACAACATCGTCCTGCGCACGCACACCAGCTCGCTGCAAATCCGCACCATGCGCGAGAAGACGCCCCCGGTCGCCGCCGTGGCCCCCGGCCGCGTCTATCGGCGCGACTCCGACCTGACCCACACGCCCATGTTCCACCAGATCGAGGGCTTTCTCGTGGATACCCGGGTCTCCATGGCCGACCTGCGCGGCACGCTCACCGCCTTCGTGCGCCAGCTCTTCGGCCCGGACATCAAGGTCCGCTTCCGGCCGAGCTTCTTCCCCTTCACCGAGCCCAGCGCCGAGGTGGACATCTCCTGCTTCCTCTGCGGGGGCACGGGTGAGAAGGACGGCGCCACCTGCCGCGTGTGCAAGGGCACGGGCTGGGTGGAGATTCTCGGCTGCGGCATGATCGACCCCAACGTCTTCGAGGCCGTGGGCTACGATCCGGAGAAGTACACGGGCTTCGCCTTCGGCCTCGGCGTGGAGCGCGTCACCATGCTGAAGTACGGCATCGGCGACCTGCGGATGATGTTCGAGAACGACGTCCGCTTCCTCTCCCAGTTTTAGGGCTCGCCCATGATCTCCCGGTGGCGGCCCGCGCCGCCCACACTGTGCAGAAGATGGTTTTTTGTCCGCCTGGGCCTTCAAGGGGCACGGCGGGCCTGTACTCCGTAAGTAAATCAACGAGGCGACCATGCTCGTTTGCTTGAACTGGCTGCGTGAATTCACCCCCTACGAGGGCACGGCACAGGAACTGGGCGACCGGCTGACCATGCTCGGCCTGGAGCTGGAGGACATCCGCGACCCCTTCGCCGACATCCGCGAGGTGGTCGTGGGCTTCGTGGCCGAGTGCGGGCCGCACCCCGAGGCCGACAAGCTCTCCGTGTGCACCGTGGACGTGGGCTCCTGCGACGCCCTGACCATCGTCTGCGGCGCGCCCAACGTGGCCAAGGGCCAGAAGGTGGCCGTGGCCACCATCGGCAGCACCCTGCCCGGCGAGTTCAAGATCAAGAAGGCCAAGCTGCGCGGCGTGCCCTCCGAGGGCATGATCTGCTCCGAGCGGGAGCTCGGCATCTCCGACGCGCACGAGGGCATCATGGTCCTGCCGGATGACGCCCGCGTGGGCGCGCGCCTGGCCGAGGCCCTCGGCCTGGAGGACACGGTCCTCGACATCGACATCACGCCCAACCGCGCGGACTGTCTCTCCGTGCTCGGCATCGCCCGCGAGACGGCCATGGCTTTCGGCCTGCCGTTCTCCCTGCCGGACTGCGCGGTGCCCACCGTGAACCAGGCCGCGCACCGCCCCTTCCCGGAGATCGACATCGCCGACGCAGAGCTCTGCCACGCCTTCCGCGCCCGGTTCATCACCGGGGTGAGCATCCAGCCCTCGCCGCTGGCCATCCGCCAGCGGCTCATCGCCTCGGGCGTGCGCCCCATCTCCAACATCGTGGACGTGACCAACTACATTCTCATGGAGATGGGCCAGCCCACGCACTCCTTCGACTGGGACCTGCTGCGCGGCGACGTCATGCGCGCCAAGCCCGCCACCGAGGGCATGCGCTTCACCACCCTCGACGGCCAGAACCGCACCCTCACGGCCCAGGACCTCGTGATCTGGGACGGCGAGCGCGCCGTGGGCCTCGCCGGGGTCATGGGCGGGCAGGAGACGGAGATCAACGCCGGGTCGAGGAACGTGCTGCTGGAATGCGCCGTGTTCCGCCCCGGGACCATCCGCAAAACCGCCCGGCGGCTGGCCCTGCCCTCCGAGGCGTCGTACCGCTACGAGCGCGGCGTGGACATCAACCTCTCGCCCCTGGCGCTGGACCGCGCGGCCCGGCTCATGGCCGAGCTGGGCGGCGGCCAGGTGCTCGAACACGTAGCCGCCTCCGTGCCCAGCCCCTGGAAGCCGCGCGTACACCGCTTCCGCCGGGAGCGCTGCGAGGCGCTGGTGGGCATCCCCTTCACGCCCGATTTCTGCAAGACCACGTTCCTCGGCCTCGGCTGCGAGGTGGACGACGCCGACCCGGCGGACTGGAAGGTCACCTCGCCCTCCCACCGCCAGGACCTGGAGCGCGAGGTGGACCTCTACGAGGAGGTCGCCCGCGTGCATGGGCTCGACCGCATCCCGCCCGTGCTGCCCCGCGTGGCCAAGGTTTTCGGCGCGCCCGCCGTGGCGGACACGCCCTACGGCTGGAGCCGCCGCCTCAAGGCCTGGGCCCTGGGCGCGGGCCTGCGCGAGGCCATCAACTACTCCTTCGTGGGCCACGGCGACCTCGACGCCCTCGGCCTGCCCGAGGAGGGCCGCGTGAGCGTGAGCAACCCGCTCTCCGAAGACCAGAACGTCATGCGCACGGAGCTGGCCCCCGGCATGCTCACCAGCATCCGCAACAACCTCGCCAAGGGCAACAACCGCCTGCGCCTCTTCGAGGTGGCCAAGATATTCCTGGCCGACCCCGACTCCGACACCACCTGCACCGAGCACACCCGGCTCTCCATCGCGCTGCACGGCAACCGCCACGCCGCGAGCTGGCCCTGGCCCGACGAAGAGGCCGACTACCTCGACCTCAAGGGTCTGGTGGAGCACCTGCTCGACTCCCTCAAGCTCCAAGACACCCGGTTCGTCCTCTCCCAAGGCCACCCCTACCTGGAGCCCTGCGTGGCCCTGGCCCAGGGCGACGACGTGCTCGGCGTGCTCGGCCAGGTCCGCCCCGAAATCGCCGACCGCTTCCACGCCAAGAAGCCCGTCTGGCTCGCGGAGCTCGACGCCGACCACCTGCGCACCCTCGCCTCGGAGCAGGAAATCCTCTTCCTGGCCCTGCCCGTGTTCCCCCCCTCCAGGCGCGACGTCACCTTCCGCTGCCCCGTTGGCGTGCATGCGGCCGACGTGCTGGCCGCCCTGGAGGTGCGCAAGCCCGGCATCCTCGAATCCACCGCCCTGGTGGCCGAATACGTGCCCGACCACGCCTCCGGCGAGCGCAACCTCTCCTTCCGCCTCACCTACCGCCACCCCTCCAAGACCCTCAAGGACAAGGAAGTGGACAAGGCGCACGCGAAGGTGGTGGAGGGGGTGCTTTCCGCCCTGTCCGTCAGCGTCTAGGGCGGTGAAATTCCCGCGATCGCGGCGTTGCTCGTTGCGACCCGGTCCTCGCATACCGCAAGAGTATGCGTCGTCCCTGGCCGCTGCCTCGCGCCTTGCGCTCGCGGTTTTTGACCGCCCTGTCTGAAGAAGGGTGAAAAATCCGCCATCGCGGCGTTGCTCGTTGCGGCCCGGGCCTCGCATACCGCACGAGTATGCGTCGTCCCTGGCCGCTGCCTCGCGCCATGCGCTCGCGGTTATTGACCGCC
>JBFWJM010000266.1:0-4863 GCA_050253205.1 Desulfovibrionaceae bacterium | reverse complement strand
GCCCCCGTGGCCCACGCCCACGGTGCAGGTGATCTGGTGCGGCAGGCCGAATTCGTAGTCGCCGAACAGCGTCACCGAAAGGCCGTTGCACATGCCCACGGCCTCGCCCGTGGTGCAGACCTTGATGATCTCCCGCTCGTAGTCGCCCATGTATTCCTCTTCGAAGAGGTTGGAGCGAAAATCGCGCGTGCCCACGGCCTCGTGCAGGTCCTGCGCGCCCACGCAGGCCCGCCCGTCCATGGCCGCCAGGGCCGAGGCCTCGATCATGCGCTCGCGCACCAGGGGGAAGTAGAGGGAGAGCTTCTGCTGGTCCTCGGCCAGGCGGGAGCCGAAGTCCACCAGCCCGGCCAGGGCCGCGCGGTCGAACGGCAGCAGCTCCGCCTCGCGGACCATGCGCCCGATGACCGAGAGATAGCGCCGGATGTTGGCGGCGTTTCGCGGCACGGTGGCCTGGAGGTGCGCCTTGAGCTTGAAGAACTTCTGGAAGCGGTCGTCGTGGTAGAGCAGGGCCTCGTAGTTGTCGTCCGTGCCGATGAGCACGATCTTGAGGTCCAGCGGAATGCACTCGGGCTCGATGGTCTTGGTGCGCACGGTCTCGTCCGTGGGGTCCTCGATGCGCGAGCGCCCGGCGCGCAGGGCCCGCAGCAGCCCCTCCCACGACGACGGCGAGGAGAGCAGGTCCTCGGTGTTCAGCACGAGGAAGCCGTGGTTGGCCTTGTGCAATGCGCCCGCGCGCACGAGGGTGTGGTCGGTGTAGAGCGCGCCGAGCTCGGCCTCGCGCTCGATGGACCCGAGCAGGTTGAACACCGTGGGGTGGTCCTCCACAATGACGGGCGCGCCCTTCTGGCCGGAGTTGTCCACAAAAAGGTTCACCTCCAGCCGGGTGAACAGGTCGTCCGCCTGGGACTGCTGGTCCGCCGAAGCCTGGGAGGCCGCCTGGGCCTGGCCGCCCTGCATCTGCATCAGGGTCGCTGCCTCGCGCGCCAGGAAGAGCTCCACGTTCTCCACCAGTTCCTCTTCCATCTCCCTCAGCCAGGCGGCGAGGCGCTCGTGCGCGCCGAAGGCTCCGGCCAGCTCCTGCATGGGCTCGGCCAGGGCCTCCCGGGCGAGCTTCTTGTTCAGCTTGAGCTCGTCGCGCTTCAGGGTCTGCTCGTTCTTGTTGATGCGGCGCAGGAAGGTGTTGATCTCCGAAAGCACGGACTCGCCCTCGTCCTTGAAGCGCTTGCGGACCTCGGGTTCGAGTTTTTCAAACTCCGCGTCGCCCACGACCTTTTCGTCCACCACCGGGGAGATGGTCAGGGCCCCGGCCTCGTCCATGTCCAGGGCGAAGTTCTTGGCCTCGGCCGCAGCCTCCATCTTGTTGAAGAGCTCCTCGCGGCGGCCCGCATAGCCCTTGGAGAGGGCCTCGTGGCGCTTGTGGGCGCTCTCCTGCTCCAGGGCGGCGGGCACGTCCTTGCGGATGCGCGTCACGGCCTTGGCCATGGCGGCCTTGAACTTCCTGCCCACTCCGGCGGGCAGGGAAAGGGCCAGGGGGCGGTCCGGGTCGTCGAAGTTGTGGAGGTAGACCCAGTCCGGCGGGGTGGGGGCCTTGGCGGCGGCCGGGCCGAGGTAGTTGGTGGCGAAGTACGTGCGGCCCATGTGCGGCTCGCCCGCGAGGTAGATGTTGTATTCGTTGCCCTTGATGCGCAGGGCCAGGTCCAGCGCCTGGATGGCCCGGGGCTGGAAGCGGGCGTAGCCGTTTCGTCCGGGGATGTCGTCGCTGGTGGCGTAGGGCACCTTCTCGGGCGGCAGCAGGGCGCTGAGCCGCCCGGCGGGCAGGCCTCGGGTCGTG
The DNA here is from genome assembly GCA_050253205.1 of Desulfovibrionaceae bacterium. Taxonomy (GTDB): domain Bacteria; phylum Desulfobacterota; class Desulfovibrionia; order Desulfovibrionales; family Desulfovibrionaceae; genus JAHJKV01. The sequence continues at coordinate 3,032 of JBFWJM010000266.1, read as the reverse complement.
TTCTTCGTGGTCATGGGCGTCTCTCGGGGCCTGTGGTCTTGTGGAAGGCCGGAAAAAAACGTAACGGCTTCGCCATCGGTTGTCACGGAAAACCACGGCGCGCAGGGGCGGGGCCTCCCGGGAGGAAAGGGAAAAATACTCCGCCGCACGCATTTGCCGTTGACCGGGGAAAAGGCCCGTGCTAGTGACAGACCCACTTGTGAAGGATTGCACGAACGGCCCGGGCGGCACCCCTCCTGGTCCGGCGGTCCGAAGCATGGGAGGCCCGAGGCCTGATGTTCTTTCATAAAGACAGAAAGAGCGAGCTGCTGGAAGCCGTGGGGTCCGTAGGGCTGCTCGGCACCCACCTGGTGGGTTGCACCATCGTGGGCGGCGTTCTCGGGTATTTCCTGGACGACTGGCTGGGAACCGGACCCTGGCTGTTGATGGTTTTGACCATCCTGGGGATTGTCGCCGGGTTCCGCAACGTGATGCAGGAAGTGGCGCGCATGCAGCGCGCCGAGGAACGGAAGAAGAACGGACATGATGTTGGGTCAAAGGATTGAGCGCAAGCTCTATGAAACGGGATTCGTCAATCCCGGTGTCCGGTCGATCATCCGCAGCCAGATTTATCTGGCGGTCGGCTCCTCGGTATTGCTGCTCGCGGTGACGGCACTCTCGGCATGGGCCTGGGCCTTTGCGGCCGGTGCCCTGCTGGTGACGGTGAATTTCTGGTACATGGCCAAGGCCGTGCAGAAACTGATTTACGTCCGCAAGGGAGCGGTGACCGCGTTGTTGCTGCTCTTCTACGGTCGATTGATAGTGACGGTGCTGGCGATCATGGGACTCATCATCTTTCTTGATGTACCCGTCGTCGGCCTCCTGACCGGGCTTTCCACGGTGGTGGTTACCGCTATTACCTGGACCCTCTTGGGCGTCATTCAAAAAACTAAGGAGGCGTAAGGATTATGGCAGGAGGATTGGAACATCCCCTCGTTATTTTCCGGGAGCTGAACATCCTGCTGGGTGCAAACCCGGCGGATCCGGCCGAAGGAGTGGTCCACAGTGCCCTGAACTGGCCCGTGCCCACGCATACGTGGTTCATGTGGCTGGCCATGGTCATCCTCATCGGCCTCTCTCTGGCCGTGAGGCGAAAACTGACACTGGTCCCCTCGGGACTGCAAAACGTCTTCGAGGTCATCATCGGTGGCCTGGAAGACTTCGTGGTGAGCAACGTGGGCGAGGAAGGCCGCAAGGTCTACCCGCTGCTGATCACCCTCTTCCTGTTCATCCTCGTGATGAACCTGCTCGGCCTGGTGCCCGGATGCGACGCGCCCACGGCGAACATCAACACCAACGCCGCCATGGCGATCATCCTGTTCACCTACTACAACTACATCGGCATCAAGAAATGGGGTGCGGGGTACATCAAGCACTTCATGGGCCCCATGCCCGCGCTGGCGCCGCTCATGCTCTTGCTGGAACTCATCTCGCACATCGCGCGGCCCATCTCGCTGACGCTGCGTCTGTTCGGCAACATCCGCGGTGAGGAAATCGTCCTCATCCTGCTGTTCCTGCTCTCGCCCATCTGGGGCACGCTGCCGATGTACTTCCTGTTCATCCTGGCGAAGGTCATTCAGGCGTTCATCTTCTTCATGCTCGGCATGATCTACCTGAAGGGCTCGCTGGAGCACGCGCACTGATCCCACAAGGACCACCGCGCGACAACATTGGGGAAATGGTCTCTGACCACAACAATATGAGCAATCCTTAGGAGGATTCACAATGAAAACGCTGAAAGTCATCTTCTCGACCCTGGTCATGGTTCTCGCCGCTGGCGCCGCCTTCGCCGCTGATGGTGGTTCCGTCTCCGCCACCGCCGCCTGGTCCACCGCCATCGGCATGGGCTTCGCCGCCGGTCTCTGCGGCATCGGCCAGGGCATGGGCCTCAAGGGCGCCTGCGAAGGCACCGCCCGCAACCCCGAAGCCGGCGGCAAGGTGCAGGTCATGCTGATTCTCGGCCTCGCCTTCATCGAGTCCCTGGCCATTTACGCCCTGGTCGTCAACCTGATCCTGCTCTTCGTCAAGCCCCTGGGCGCCTAAGGATTACAAGCTGTTAGCCAAAGGGGAGGCCCCGGCCTCCCCTTTTTCAGCTACACCTTGTTCCGAATTTCACAATTCCATTGCGATATTGTGAGGACTCGGTGAAAAGCGAGCACATCCCCAAAGCGACCATCGGCCGTCTGGCCGTCTACATACAGGTCCTCGAACGCCTCAAGCAGGAAGGCGTCGAGGTCATCTCGTCCGACACCCTGGCCCAGGCGTGCTCGGTCAACTCCTCGCAAATACGAAAAGACCTCGCCTACTTCGGCGAGTTCGGCGTGCGCGGCATAGGCTACTACGTGGTGGAGCTCATCACCTCCATCAAACAGTCGCTCGGCATCGATCGCACCTGGAACTGCGCCCTGGTGGGCGTGGGCAACCTCGGCCGCGCCCTGCTCCGTCAGCGCGACTTCCAGACCAAAGGCTTCCTCATCAAAGTGGCCTTCGACTGCGACCCCTACAAGATCGGCGAGATCGTCGAAGGGCTCGAAGTCATCTGTACGCGAAAAACACGCGACAAGATCGCTGAAATGGACCTGGAAATCGGCATCATCACCACCCCGCCCGAACGTGCCCAACGCGCCGCCAACTACCTCATCGAAGCAGGCATCAAAGGCATCATCAACTTCGCCCCCACGCGCATCGAGGTCCCGGACCACATCCCCCTCGAATACGTGGACTTCTTCGATCATCTCTACGCCGTGGCCTTCCACATCAACCTCGGCACCCCCTCCAAGTAAGCCACTTCGCCGTGCGTGCGTGCGCCAGCGGTGCCGTGTGTATTGCTCCGCAGGCCAGGGGCTCACGCCCCTGGACCCCGTTTCGGTGCTGTAGATAATTTTGCTTTCCTTCCCTGCCTCTAGCGTTATACCCAAACTTGCGCTCGTTGCATCACGTGTTGCGCCGAACTTTTCGCGCTACTTCCCGCCCCCAATCGCCGTCCGCGCAGG
>JBFWJM010000265.1:0-4889 GCA_050253205.1 Desulfovibrionaceae bacterium | reverse complement strand
CCTGGGCGGCGACGATGTCGGGGTCGGACGAAAAGCTCCGCCCCAGGGCCCCGATGGCCGGGCTCTCCGGGTTCACGTTCACGTCCAGCACCGGGGCGAAGTCCAGGTTCAGGCCGTGCTCGGCCATCTGCGCGCCCAGGGCCCGGGCGCTCGCGAAGGTGGGTGCGGTGTCGAGCCCGGTCCTGCCCAACTCGGCGGCCGAGGGCGAGGGCGTGAAGCCGCCGCGCTCCTTGAGCCGCTGCACCCGGCCGCCCTCCTGGTCCACGGAGAGGATCAGCGGCCGCCCCGCCAGCGCGCGGAGCCGGTCCGTGAGGGCGTCGAGCTGCGCGGGGGAGGTGATGTTGCGGCCCGGCTGCTTGAGCTGGGTGTCGTAGTCGAAGAGCACCACCCCGGCCACGTGTTCCTCGGTGATGGCCCGGGCCACGGGCGAGCCGTCGGGCGCGTCGAGCCCCCGGAAGCCCACGAGCAGCATCTGGCCGGTCATTTCTTCTAGGGTCGGTGTGGGCTGGGCAGCCACATCGGCCCCGTCCTGGCCCCGGGCCGCGCAGGCGGGCAGGGCGGCTCCTGTCATGAGCAGGGCGAGCAGAGTGGCCCCCATCATGAGCAGGGCGAGCGGGGCGGGCCGGAGCAGCGGGGCCCGCGGCCCCCGGCGCGGGCGGGCGGGGGCCGGATGGGTAGGGCCCGGATGGGTATGGGACGTTTGGCGGCGCATGGCGCAACCTAGCCCAAAGCCGCGGGGGCGGAAAGGGGCTCCGTGGGCCTTGTCCGGGAGCGGCCCCGTGGGAAGGCGTCTACTTGCTGTCCACCAGGCCCCAGACCTGGTCCTTGGTCAGTTCCACGCCGCGAAGCTCGATGTGGGTGTCGCCGAACATGATGTACGTGCTGCCGTTGAGTTGGCCCACCTGGATGTCGTCCGGAGAATCGGCCCCATTCAACTGGAGCCGGTCGCGGTTCGAATCAAAGTCCATGATGGTGTCATGGCCGTCGTTGGCGCCGAAGACGAAGACATCGCTGCCGTTGCCGCCATGCAGGACGTCGTTCCCCGAGCCGCCCTCCAGCCTATCGTTGTTGTCTCCGCCCATCAGCAGGTCATTGCCCGATCCCCCGATAAGGGTGTCGTCGCCGTAGCTGCCGTCCAGGGTGTCGTCGCCGTCGCCGCCGTCCAGGTAATCGTTGCCCGACCACCCATCCATGGAGTCGTTTCCGGAGCCGCCGTCCAGGGTGTCGCTGCCCTTGCCGCCGTACATGGAGTCGTTGCCTTCGCCGCCGTCCAGGTAGTCGTCGCCCGCGCCGGCGAGCATGGAGTCGTCGCCCTCGCCACCATCCAAGGAGTCGTTTCCGTCATCTGCATACAGGAAATCATCGTCCTCGCCACCGTCCAAGGTGTCATCTCCGGTGCCGCCGAACAGGGAATCGTCGCCCGAACCTCCGATCAGGGAGTCGTCGCCGCCCTCGCCGTTCAACTGGTCGTTGCCTCCCAGGCCGGAAATGGTGTCGTCGTCGTCCGTGCCCCCAATATTGTCATTTACCAAGAAGAATAAAGAGTTAAAAATGTTGGAATCATGGCCCACGATGTTCTTGCCGCCCACCACGCCCTCCAGCTCCAGGTCGGAGAGCTCGCCGTCGGGCGGGGTGAGGGCGGCGGCGATGTCCTCGGGGCCGAGGTCCAGCCCCTGGGCCTGGGCGAGGCGCGCGATCATGGCCAGGGCTTCGTCGCGGGATGTGGCCTGGGCCAGGGCGGCGCGGGCGTTCGGGTCGGTGCGGTAGAGGTCGAGCAGTCGCTGGGTGGGGGTGGGCATGGGGGCTCCTTGGGGGGTGAGGAACGCGCATCGCAATCGGGGCCCCGTTCGGGGCCCCGTTGAATTCTACCAAAGATGCTTGGAAGCTGAAATAGTTTCAAACCCGGTCCGGCGCGGGGGGTTACTTCACGTTCAGGCCCCAGACCTCCTCGGCGCTCAGCTCCACGCCCTGCACGGTGATGGTGGTGTTCCCGTAGGTGATGAGGGTGTTGCCGTTGAAGCTGCCCACGGTCAGTTGGTCGGGCGAGGTGACGCCGGTGAACTGGAAATGGTCCTCGGCCGGGTTGAAGTCCGTGATGACGTCCTGGCCCTGGTCGCCCGCGCCGAACATGAAGGTGTCGCCGCCCTCGCCGCCGGTCAGGACGTCGCTCCCGCCGCCGCCGGACAGGGTGTCCTGGCCCGCACCGCCGAGCAGGGTGTCGCTGCCGTGGCCGCCGAGCAGCTTGTCGTCGCCGTCGCCGCCGAACATGGCGTCGTTGCCCGCGCCGCCGGACAGGGTGTCGCTGCCCTCGCCGCCGAACATGGCGTCGTCGCCGTCGTCGCCGGACAGGAAGTCGTTGCCCGCGCCGCCGTCCATGGAGTCGTCGTCCGCGCCGCCCTGCATCAGGTCGTTGCCGTCGCCACCGAGCATGGAGTCGCTACCGTAGGCGCCCCACATGGTATCGTCGCCGCTTCCGCCGTGCATGGTGTCGTCGCCGTCGCCGCCGAGCATGGAGTCGTTGCCGTCCCCGCCGTTCATGACGTCGTCGCCGTCGCCGCCGTCCATGGAGTCGTTGCCCGCGCCGCCGAGCATGGAGTCGCTGCCATCGCCGCTCCACATGGTGTCGTCGCCGTCGCCGCCGAGCATGGTGTCGTTGCCTGTGCCGCCGTCCATGGCGTCGTTGCCCGCGCCGCCGTCCATGGAGTCGCTCTCGCCGCCGCCGTCCATGGAGTCGTCGCCCGCGCCGCCGAGCATGGTGTCGTCCCCGTGCCCGCCGGTCATGGTGTCGTTGCCGTCGCCCCCGTCCTGGTAGTCGTTGAGGTGCGAGATGTCGCCGTCGAGCTGATAGGCCAGGTACTGCCAGTAGCCGTCCCCATTGATCGTCTCGTCCGGGCTGCCCTTGCCGCCCACCACGTCGGCCAGCTCCAGGTCGGAGAGCTCGCCCGCGGACGGGGAGAGGGCGGCGGCCAAGTCCTCGGGGGTGAGGTCCAGCCCCTGGGCCCGGGCGAGGCGCGCCATCACGGCCAGGGCTTCGTCGCGGGATGTGGCCCGGGCCAGGGCGGCGCGGGCGTTGGAATCGGTGCGGTACAGGTCGAGCAGTCGCTGGATGGGGGGAGGCATGGTGGCTCCTGTGGGGGGAATGCGCATCGCAAGCGGGGCCCCGTTCGGGGCCTCGCCGAATGCTACCAGAGATGGATGGGAAGCTGAAATAGTTTCAAACCCGGTCCGGCGCGGGAAGGGGGTTACTTCACGTTCAGGCCCCAGACCTCCTCGGCGCTCAGCTCCACGCCCTGCACGGTGATGGTGGTGTTCCCGTAGGTGATGAGGGTGTTGCCGTTGAAGCTGCCCACGGTCAGCTGGTCGGCCGAGGTGATGCCGGAGAACTGGAAATGGTCCTCGGCCGGGTTGAAGTCCGTGATGACGTCCTGGCCCTGGTCGCCCGCGCCGAACATGAAGGTGTCGCCGCCCTCGCCGCCGGTCAGGACGTCGCTCCCGCCGCCGCCGTACAGGGTGTCCTGGCCCGCGCCGCCGAGCAGGGTGTCGCTGCCGTGGCCGCCGAGCAGCTTGTCGTCGCCGTCGCCGCCGAACATGGCGTCGTTGCCCGCGCCGCCGGACAGGGTGTCGCTGCCGTCGCCGCCGAACATGGCGTCGTCGCCGTCGTCGCCGGACAGGAAGTCGTTGCCCGCACCGCCGTCCATGGAGTCGTCGTCCGCGCCGCCCTGCATCAGGTCGTTGCCCTCGCCGCCGTGCATGGAGTCGTTGCCGTAGGCGCCCCACATGGTATCGTCGCCGCTTCCGCCGTGCATGGTGTCGTCGCCTGTGCCGCCTTCCATGGAGTCGTTGCCCGCCCCGCCGGACATGGAGTCGTGGCCCTCGCCGCCTTCCAGGGTGTCGCGGCCGTCGCCGCCTTCCATGGAGTCGTTGCCCCCGTGACCGAATAGAAAGTCGTTGCCCGCGTTGCCGTACACGTGGTCGTCGCCATCCCCGCCGTACACGACGTCGTTGCCGTCGCCGCCGTGGAGCCAGTCGTCGCCTTGGCCGCCGCTCATGATGTCGTCGCCTTGGCCGCCTTCCATGGTGTCGTCGCCTTGGCCGCCTTCCATGGAATCGTCACCCGCGCCGCCGTGCAGGTAGTCCCTGCCGTCGCCTTGGCCGCCGTACATGGTGTCGTTGCCGTCGCCGCCGTACATGACGTCGTTATCCAAGCCGCCGTCTATGGAATCGTTGTCGTCGCCGCCGTGCATGGTGTCGTTGCCGTAGCCGCCGTCCATGGTGTCGTTGCCGTCCCCGCCGTCCAGGTCGTCGTTGAACACGCTGCCGCTCGTCTTCCCCAATGCCATGGCGAGTATCGCCGCGAGGGAGTTGTCCCCGTCTATTTTTTCGTTGGATCCGCCCTTGCCGCCGATCACGCCCGCCAGCTCCAGGTCGGAGAGTTCGCCGTCGGGCGGGGTCAGGGCGGCGGCGATGGCCTCGGGGGTGAGGTCCAGCCCCTCGGCCCGGGCGACGCGCGCGGCCAGGGCGAGGCATTGCTCGTGGGAGCCGGCGCGGGCCAGTTTCGCGCGGGCGGCGGGGTCGTTTCGGAACAATTCGATCAGTCGGCCAATGGGGGAGGTCATGTTCGCTCCTTGGGACGGGGGATTCACTCGGCGGGGCCGCGGCGTCCAGCGGCGCTCTGGCTCCGGGCAGGCGCTTCGAGAGCTGGGGGGTATATAGAGGATGGCCGGGGCGGCAAAAAAGTTTCATGGCCGGGGCGAATCGCCGTCCGCCGCGGCCCGCTTCCCGTCCGGGCCGTTTTTCCCTACAGTGCGGCCCATGGCCGTCCTGCCGCCGCGACCCGCCATCCTGCGCCGCCTGGCCGGAGCCCGCTGGGTGGACCTCGGCCCCCTGGT
>JBFWJM010000264.1:0-4913 GCA_050253205.1 Desulfovibrionaceae bacterium | reverse complement strand
CCTCGCCTCGCCGCCGCGTTTTTCCGAAACACGGCCTCTCGTCGCGTCCTTCACTGCGCAGCCGCCCCACGGCGTCTTTCGTTGCGCCCGGGCATGCCCCGGGCGGCATCGCGCACGTTTCACCCGAAGGACAAGACCTTGCACAAGAACGACACCCCGAACGGCATCACGAACGGATCAACCGATCCGCACCACGACCACGAACCGCTCCGCGCCCTGGGCTGGAGCGACCACTTCGAGCAACAACTGGCGGGCATGACTCCCCCTCCGCTCTCCGACGAACGGCCCGCGCGCGTCATCAGCGCGAGGCGCGGGCGCTTCCTGGTGGCGGACGGCCAGGGCGAGCGCCTCTGCGCGCCCTCGGGCAGGCTGCTGCGCGGCGCGGACTACCCCGTTACCGGGGACTGGGTCCTGGCGCGTGCAGAGGTCATCACGCGGGTCATCCCCCGGCGGAACATGCTCTCCCGGGGGGAGGCGGGCTCGCGCCACGCCAGGCCGGGTCAGCCCCCGGGCGCGAGGCGCGAGCAGCCCATGGCCGCCAACCTCGACACCGTGCTGGTGGTCTGCGGGCTCGACCGCGACTACAACCCCAGGCGCATCGAGCGCTACCTGACGCTCATCCACAACTGCGGCCTCGCCCCGGCCGTGGCCCTGACCAAGGCCGACCTGCGCACGGACCCGAACGAGCCCCCGGAAGAGGCCCTGGCTGAAGTCCGGGCCCTGGCCCTGGGCGCGCCCGTGGTTCTCGTCTCCGCCGTGGACGGCCGGGGGCTCGCCGAGGTGGCGGCGCTGCTCGCCCCGGGGCGCACTGTGGCCATGGTGGGCTCCTCGGGCGCGGGCAAGTCCACCCTGGCCAATCGGCTGCACGGCAGCGACATCCAGGCCACCAGGACCGTGAGCGCCAGCGTGGGCAAGGGGCGGCACACCACCACCGTCCGCGAGCTCATCCGCATGCCCCAGGGCGGCCTGCTCATGGACAACCCCGGCATCCGCGAGATCGCCTTCGCGGACGGCGGCCACGGCGCGGACCTGGCCTTTGCGGACATCCGCGAACTGGCCACGGGCTGCCGCTTCGCGGACTGCGCCCACCAGGGCGAGCCGGGCTGCGCCGTGCTGAGCGCGGTGGAGCAGGGGAACCTCCCCCCGGAGCGGCTGGAGAGCTGGCGCAGGATGGCCCGGGAGCTGGACTACGCCGAGGCCCGGCGGGAAAAGACCGCCGACCGCGTGGAAAAGGAACGCTGGAAGGAGATATCCCTGCGCCTCAAGCGGATGAAAAAGGGCGGGCGCTGACCGGACAACCACAAAAAGGCGGCCCGAAGATGCTCCGGGCCGCCCGTTTCGCTCGTTCGCTCCCGGGGCTATTCGCCGTTCATGCGCTCGAAGACCTTGTACAACCCCTGGGTGCCGAGGTTCTCGTACCCTAGGGCCATGGCCGAGACGTAGAACTGGTTGGCCAGGGCCAAACCGGGCAGGGAGATGCGCATGCGCCGGGCCTCGGCCAGGGCGATGCCCATGTCCTTGACGAAATGCTTGATGAAGAAGCCGGGGTCGAAATCCCCCCCGGCGATGCGCCGCCCGAGCACGTTGATGCACACGGAGGCCGCCGCGCCCGAGCCGATGACGTCGATGACCTCGCCCAGGTCCATGCCCGCCTTGTGCGCGTAGTAGAGCGACTCCACCGTGCCGATCATGGTCCCGGCGATGAGGATCTGGTTGCACATCTTGGTATGCTGGCCCGCGCCCGCCGGGCCGCGGTACTGCACGTTGGTGCCCATGACATCGAACAGGGGCTTCAGCGTATCGTAGACGGCGCGCTCGCCGCCCACCATGATGGCGAGCTTGGCCTCGCGCGCGCCCACATCCCCGCCGGAGACGGGCGCATCCAGCGCCTGCACGCCCTTGGCCGCCGCCTCCCGGGCGATGCGCTCCGCCAGGGCGGGCTCGGAGGTGGTCATGTCCACGATGATCTTGCCGGGAGCGGCGTGCGCCAGGACGCCGCCTTCGCCCAGAATGGTGCTTTCCACGTCCGCCGGGTAGCCCACGATGGTGAAGATGATCTCCGCCAGCTCCGCCACCTCGGCCGGGGAGTCGCACCACGTTGCCCCGGCGGCCACGAGCCCGTCGGCCTTGGATTTGGTGCGGTTGTAAACGAACGCCTCGTGCCCGGCCTTGACGAGGTGCCCGCACATGGACGCGCCCATGACCCCGGTTCCTATCCAGCCTATCTTCCTGCCCATGTTGTTCCGTCCTTGTGCTGTGGGTTCCGGGCGGCCCGCGCCCGCGTCTGGTCGTGCTTGTCCTGGGTTCGAGCCTGGCCCGGCGGCCCTGCCCAGGCATTGGCGGCCGCACCCAAAATATTGCCGGACCGCCCGGGATTGTCAATGCGCCGCTGGGAGCGGGACAAGGAGAAAGGCACAGCGGATACGGCCCGGGCGGGCGCCAGCGCCCCCGGCCCTCCGGCGCATCTCCTGCTTCCGCCGTTTTGCTCCGTTCTGAAATAATTTTAGCCTATTGCTTGCTTCGGCAGCGGCCATGCGGTAAGGTGAGGCTTGCGAATATTCTCCCGTTCAACCTCCTCCCCACCTCACAATGACCGACAATCACAGCCCATCGAAACGGACCACCAACGATTTGCCCATCATGGCGGATGACACCGAGAAGGGGCCGCGCGTCTCCGCCCTGCTGAAGATTCACTACGACAAGGCCTTCATCCCCGTGGCCCTGAACTTCCTGGAGGCCATGGCCGGGGCGACGGGGATCGCCGCCGCATCCACCAGGCGGCTCTGCCTGCTCGTGGAGGAGAGCCTGTCCTTCGTCATCGACAAGTACATCGACAGCAGGCTGGAGGCGCACATCGAGCTGGCCTTCTCACTGCACGAGGGCGGCCGCGTGGTGCTGGAAATCGTGGACATGGGCCCGCCCATCCACGCGGACCGGATACCCGAGTTCGACCTTGAGGATGCGGCCTCGGCCCCGGGGCTCTGGTACAAGCTGGTGCGGGAGGTCGCGGACGACTTCTCCTTTGCCAACAACGGCAAACAGGGCTGGCGCATACGCATGGAAAAAGCCGTGACCCTGGCCCAGGGGGAGAAGGCCTGGCGGGCCAGGGGCGGCGCAGCGGCCGAGGAACCCTCCCTCCGCGAACATAACGTCCGCCTGGCCGCCCCTGCGGACGCCGGGGAGCTCATCGACCTGGCCTTCCTCACGTACCGCTACTCCTACGGCGAGGACTTCTACCACCGGGAGCGCCTGGAGCGGGCCATCGAACGCGGGGCGTACGAGATCACGGTGCTGGAAAACGGCAGCAGGATCGTGGGCGCGTACATCGTCTCCCACCCGGACTCGGGCGAACCCTGGGCCGAGATGGGCGGCGCCATGGTGCTCCCGGAATACAGGACCACCCGCGCGGTGCTGTACCTCTTCCGGGCCATGGGCGAATACATGGCGCAAAACCCGAGGAATTGCGATTACTTCACCTCGCATCTGGTGACCACGCACCCGCGCTCGCAAAAACTCCTGCTCAAGATCAAGCCGCCCTTCATCCCGCTGTTCCTCTTCCCCAACATGGTCCCCCATCTGGAGTTCATCGGCATCAGCAAGGATTCGGCCGAGCGGGAGGCGGTGCTCTGGAGCTACAGCATGCACGAACCCTTCCGCCAGGGCACGCTGCACGCGCCGGGCCAGCGCCACGCCCTGCTCCGCAAGCTGCTCGACAACACGGGCTTCGGCGGTTCCGTGGCCCTCGCGGAGGCGTTTCAGGAGCCGCCCCACGGCGAGACCAGGATCGCCCTCAAGCCCGCCCCCCACCAGGGGTTCGCCCAGATTCGCCTGGAAAGCCTCGGCCCGGACTGGTTCGCCGCCACGACCAGGGCGGTCCTCACGCTGCTGGCCGAGGGGATGGAGAGCATCAACGTGAACATCCCCACGGCGACCCCGCTGCCGCAAAACCTGGAACCACTGCTCGCCTCCATCGGCCTGCTCTTCTCGGGCATCCACATGGCCGCGCTGGATGCCCTCGACCTCGCCTACTGCCTGACCACCCGGCCCATCGACTTCGACGCCATACAACTCCAGGACCCCGTAGCCCGGGAGCTGCTGGCGAGCATGCGCAAGGAATACGCGGCCCTGCGCCGGAAGTAGCCGATCTCGCCCGCCCCATCCCCCGCCAGGGCTGCATGCCTTCATGTAATGGCACTGCTCCAACGCATCCTCAATTGCGGAGCCAGCGCGGTCTTTGCCCCTTCCCGAACCAAGCAAGCTGCACATCGAACTGCCGAAGGTCGTCAACAAGAAGACCCAAGGCATCTCCCCGACCAATTGAAACGCCTCTTGAGCGCGATAACGGCATACCCCAACCGCCATGTGGCCAAGGCCAAGCCAATAAGGAGGTCAACCTTCCTGCCAGCGCGCCAGCTAGCGTTGTTGACACTGCCCACCCGTGAGGGCAATGTTGTAGAAGTCAAGCATGGCTATCAAACCCGCGCGGTGCAGCATGAAATCACTGGATGAAATAGCACGAACAGTCACACGCACCATGGAGACGAATGACGAGATCAAGCTCGCGTTCGTCTTCGGCTCGGCTGCTCATGGCACCATGCGCGAAGACAGCGACGTGGATATCGCGGTTGATGCCGGAAAGCCGTTGACGCTTGATGCCAAATTGGACCTGATCGCCGCCCTGAGCACTGCCTTGCATCGTGAGGTTGATCTGGTGGACCTGCAAACCAGCGGCAATACGATCCTCCCCCAAATCCTGATCGGCGGCAAACTCGTGCTCAAACGGTCCAGCACGGCCTATGCACAGCTCATGAAAAAGATGCTGTTCGACCAGGCGGACATGGCCCCCCTGCGAGGGCGATTGATCGAGGAACGGCTGCAAAGAGGATTCTGATGCAAAAGGAAGTCGTCCAGCT
>JBFWJM010000263.1:0-4936 GCA_050253205.1 Desulfovibrionaceae bacterium | reverse complement strand
AGATGGGAGCCGTGCCTTTGCTCGACCGCGACGGCGAGGTGACCATCGCCAAGAAGATCGAGGGCGGCGAGATGGATGTGCTCTATGCCCTGGTCGAGGTTCCCGTGGCCATCGAAGAGCTTATCCAGGTGGGCGAGGACCTCAAAATCGGGCGCATCAAGCTCAAGGACGTGGTCAAGACCATCGAGGAGGACGACCCCTCGGAAGACGAGATGAACCAGCGCCAGCGGGTCATCTTTCTGCTCGACGAGCTCAAGGGCATCTTCAAGAAGCGTCGCAAGATCTACTCCAAGTTGGACTCCTGCGCCTGTCTGGAACGGCGCGTGGCCGGCGTGCAACGCGAGATCATCGCCTTCAAGGAAGAAGTGGTCGGTCGGCTGCGCGACATCAAGCTGGAAAAGACCCTTATCGACCGTATCATTGAAACTGTGGAAGACTACGTGCGCCAGATGCACAACTGCCAGCGCGATCTGTCTGCCTACATTCTTTCCACCGGCAAGACCCAGGTGGAGATACAGACGTTGTTCTCCCAGATGGAGGCCCGCGAGATCAATCCCATGGTGGCCGCCGAGGCTCTGGCCATGACCGTGGAGGAGGTCTTCTCCTTCAAGGAAATGATCATGGCCAAGATGGAGATTCTCACCCGGTTGCAAGATAAGTGTTGCCACCACGTCTCGGACCTCGAAGAGGTGCTCTGGCGCATCAAGCGCGGCAACAACGCGGCCCAGCGGGCCAAGCAGGAGCTCATCCGGGCCAACCTGCGCCTGGTGGTTTCCATCGCCAAGAAGTACACCAACCGCGGTCTGCAGTTTCTCGACCTCATTCAGGAAGGCAACATCGGCCTCATGAAGGCCGTGGACAAGTTCGAATACCAGCGCGGCTACAAGTTCTCCACCTACGCAACCTGGTGGATCAGGCAGGCCATCACCCGCGCCATCGCGGACCAGGCCCGCACCATTCGCATTCCCGTGCACATGATCGAGACCATCAACAAGCTCATCCGCACTTCCCGCTACCTCGTGCAGGAACTGGGCCGCGACCCCACTCCCGAAGAGATCGCCGAGCGCATGGACTATCCGCTCGAGAAGGTGAAAAAGGTGCTCAAGATCGCCAAGGAGCCCATCTCGCTTGAGACCCCCATCGGCGACGAAGAGGATTCGAGCCTGGGCGATTTCATCGAGGACAAGAAGGCCCTGGCCCCGGCCGAGGAAGTGGTCAACACCAAGCTCATGGAGCAGATCGCCAAGGTGCTCTCGGACCTGACCCCGCGCGAGGAGCAGGTGCTGCGCAAACGCTTCGGCATCGGCGAAAAGAGCGACCACACCCTCGAAGAAGTGGGCAAGCTTTTCAACGTCACCCGCGAACGCATCCGCCAGATCGAGGCCAAGGCCCTTCGCAAGCTGCGGCACCCGGTGCGCAGCCAGCATCTGCGCAGCTACTACGAGAGCTAGCAGCCTGTTGAAAAATCCTCGCTGGCTGCGTTGCTCCAAAAACTCAAACCCTCACGTAGGGGAAATACGCTTCGGGCTTGACTGTTTCTCGCGCCTTGCCAGCAAGTTTATTGACCAGGCTGCAAGAATCGACTTTTGCAACGGCCTGCTAAGAGAAGTTTTCGGGGAAGGAAGAATCGGGGGAAGAACCTTTTGTTCACAAAAGGTTCTTCCCCCGAACCCCCATCTCAAAAAAACTTTAATTTTTCAAGAGATACGGCCAGGGGGCGGGGCTCCCTGGCCTTTTTCGTTTATCCACGTCCGTGGGTGATCGGACGAGTGGACGGCTCGTCAAACAGTAGAAAATGTGAAGTAATGATTGAACTTCTCGTCGCAATCGGCGAGTGTCGAACGCGCCTGGAATGACAGAACGCCACGAATCTCGGGAACTCGCAAAAAGCGACAAACCCACTGAATTGCCGTCCTTCCCACGCGCAAGAGAAACACCATGTCCGACAACGCCTCCTCCCACAGCGCGAGCGACTACGACGCCAAAATCGCCAAGACGATTCCCTATTACGGCCTGTTTCACGAAGAAACCCTGGACTTCGTGCGCACCGCGGTCCCTGAGCCCGGCGTGTGGCTGGACACCGGCTGCGGCACCGGGGCGCTGGCCAATAAAATCCTGGCGGTTTTTCCCGGCGTGCGGCTCGTGCTGGCCGATCCTTCGCAGGCCATGCTGGGCGAGGCCAGGGCCAAGCTGGCCGGCAACCCCACGCTGGGGTTCGTCCAGGCCCCCACGCAGGACCTGGAGCTCGCCTCCGACAGTATGGACGTGGTTACGGCCATCCAGGTCCACCACTACCTGGACGAAGACCTGCGCCGAAAGGCCACGGCCAACTGCCAGCGCATGTTGCGCGCCGGCGGCGTGTACGTGACCTTCGAGAACATCCGGCGTAGCGCCGGGGCGGGGCAGGGGGCCTTTCTGGAACAGTGGAAACGCTATCAGATCGCCGGCGGCAAGAGTCCCGAACAGGCCGAGGCCCACATCCGCAGGTTCGGGGTGAGCTACTTTCCCATTACCATCGAAGACCACCTCGACCTTTTGCGCCAGTCCGGGTTTGCAACCGTCGAAGTGCTCTGGGTCTCTAGAATGCAGGCCGGCTTCTGCGCCATGAAATAGCGGGGAGCCCCTTTTCGTTTTTCACCCTGGCCTTGAGTCGCGTGTGCGGCCGGGCTATCGAGAGTCGAAATCCAATGTCCAAGTCCTCGTTTTTTCGTTCGAAGCGCGCGCCGCGCAAGGCCGCCATCGTGGTCATTTTGGGCCTGCTCACCGCGTTCGCGCCCTTTGCCACGGACATGTACCTCTCCGGCCTGCCGGCCATTGCCCAAAGCTTCCACACCGACGGCGGAAAGGCCCAGCTCACGCTTTCCACCTTCTTTTTCGGCCTGGCCGTGGGGCAATTCTTCTACGGCCCCTTGAGCGATCGCCTGGGCCGGCGCGGACCTCTGCTGTTTGGCGTCTCCCTCTTCACCCTGACCTCGTTTTTCGAGCTTCTGACCGGCGACATGAACGTGTTCATCGGCCTGCGTTTTCTTCAGGCCGTGGGCGGATGCGCGGGCATGATCATCGGCCGGGCCGTGGTGCGCGACCTGTTCCAGGGCCAGGAGGCCGCCAAGGTGTTCTCCCTCATGATGCTCGTGCAGGGCGTGGGCCCCATCCTGGCTCCGGTGCTGGGCAGCCTCATCATGACCTTTGCCTCGTGGCGCTGGATACTGGTCTTTCTCACCGGATTCGGCCTGTTCTGCCTGGCTCTGGCCGGATTCGGCCTGCCCGAGACCCTGCCCGAATCGCGCCGCACCCGGCTCGGACTGGGACGGCTCTGGAGGGTGCTCCTCTCGCTCATGATCCGGCGCGGCTTCATTGTGCCGACCCTCTCCGGTGGAGTGGCGCTTTCTTCCCTGTTCGTGTTCATCAGCGGTTCGCCGTTCGTCCTCATGCGTCTGCATGGCGTCTCGCCTGGCCGCTACGGCCTGCTTTTCGCCCTCAACGCCGTGGGCATGATCGTGGCCGGCCAGGTCAACGTGTTGTTGCTGCGCCGTTTTCGCACCCTGGTTTTGCTGCGCGCCGCCTTGCTGCTGGAGTGTTGCCTGGCCGCAATCCTGCTGGCCGTGGCGAACACGTCCAGCTTGCCGCTCTTTCTGCTGGCCCTGTTTTCCACCCTGGCCCTGATTCCTCTCATCGGGGCCAACTGCACCGCATTGGCCATGGGGGCCAGCGGGCGAAACGCGGGCAACGCCTCCACCATCATCGGGGTTCTCCAGTTCTGCCTGGCCGGACTGGCCAGCGCCCTGGTGAGCCTTTTGCATAACGAGACGGCCTATCCCTTGGCTGGCCTTATCTTCGCATGCGCCCTGATCGGGACCGCCATACAGTTTCTCGCTGGAAACGGAGAAGGGGACACGAGCCGCTGACGCGGCTTTCGCGGAGTTTTTTCCGGCCCGCGTAACGCCTGGGGCATCCTTCCCGACTGCCCGGTATCGTCCGGCGGCTTTTCCCCGGACGACAAAACACACCGGAGGTTTTCCGATGCGCAAGGTATTTCTCGTCGTTTTCATCCTGATGATTTTATCCGCCACGGCCTGCCTGGCCCAGACCGCGGGGAATCATCGCTTTTTCGATCGCATGGACACGGACAAGAGCGGCTCGCTCTCCAAGCAGGAAGTGCAAAAGCAGTTCCCGAAATTCACCGACGACATGTTCAAGCAGGCCGACACCAACAGTGACGGCAAACTGAGCGTGGCCGAATGGCAAACCTTCGCCAAGGCCAAGCGCGCGGAGCGCAAAACCGCCTCGGGAATGAACTGAGCTCGTCCGCGCCCCCATTTCTCCGATTGGCTGTGGAATGGGACCTGTTTTTTATACTATCATGCTTGAAACACTAATTTTTTGGAAGAGAGGGCTTGGGGAGGCAATCTTTTGTTCGCAAAAGATTGCCTCTCCATTTTTATTCTTCTTTCTTTGTTTTTCAAGCCGGCTATGTCCCCCGTCACCTGCCTGTTCTGACAGGAAATCGCGCAACTACCGAGATTTTTGGCGAGTTTTTTTGAGGTGTTGACGGCTGAGAAAAGACGACTTATGAAGTTCCCTGCGCGACTTGCATGCCAGAACCCGATCTCTCCACACCGGACTTCTCGCGGGGAACCTCCCGGCAAGACGCCACTGGGGCGGATTTTTTCCATTTTCGACAAGTATGGGCAGAACTTTTCACTTGACGGATTTGTGAGATTTTCCCATCCTCCCCTTCCCGTTTTTTAACCCTGGGTACCGCGCCAGGGATGAGCGGCCAGGACCGGGCAGGGGGGTCCAGGCCGGGATCTTCCGCACCATCGGAGCCGATAAATCCCCGTACAAACCGATCCGAAAGAGGTGACTGCCTTGGCCTTCGCTCCCATAAACAAGAATTATCACGACTTTTTCGTCGTTCGGGACAAGGAAGCCTGTA
>JBFWJM010000262.1:0-4942 GCA_050253205.1 Desulfovibrionaceae bacterium | reverse complement strand
GGTCCATGTACTGCACGGCCACGAGGTTCTGGGCCATGATCTCGCGCAGGATGTCCTCGCTGCCCGGGATGATCTTGCCCTCGCCGTGGCGCACCGGCGCATAGAGGGATTCCATGCCCCGCGTGAACACGCAGGGCGAGGCCTGGTTCACCTTGAGGTGCACCCAGCGGTCCTCGAAGCGGCCGGAGTCGTTGTACGAGAGGGAGACCTGGCGCTCGAAGTAGCGCCCGCCCACGGCCGGGAGCAGGCCGAGCTTGCAGAGCAGCTGGAACCCGTTGCAGATGCCGAGGATGATGCCGCCCGAGTCGAAGAAGGCCTTGAGCTGCTCCACGACGGGCACGCCGTCCGCGTCCTTGGCGTAGCGGAAGCGCAGGGCCGCGGCCTGGGCCGCGCCGAGGTCGTCGCCATCCAGGAAGCCGCCCGGGCAGATCAGGAAGTTGTAGTCCGTCATGCGCACGCGCCCGGCTTCCAGGTCGGAAAAGAACACGATGTCCGCATGTTCCGCGCCCGAGGTACGGGCCGCGTAGGCAGACTCCTGATCGCAGTTGGTGCCGTTGCCGGTGATGACGAGGGTGTTCACGCGGGCCATGTTGATCTCCTGATCGTGTTGACAAGAAAGGGGTTGCTTGCCACTGTGTGCGAGGTCGTATGCGGGCAACATACGTATGCCTTGCTGCGCCGTCAATAAATCTCCAACCCTACGGAATCGCAGTATGAATATCCAGGACCTAGCGAAAAACACCAAGACGAAGTTCATTTTCATCACCGGCGGCGTTCTCTCTTCTCTCGGTAAGGGGCTCGCCGCCGCCTCCATTGGTGCGCTCCTCCAGCAGCGCGGCCTCAAGGCCACCATCCAGAAGCTCGATCCGTACATCAACGTGGACCCCGGCACCATGAACCCGTTCCAGCACGGCGAGGTGTATGTCACCGACGACGGCGCGGAGACGGACCTCGACCTCGGCCACTACGAGCGCTACCTCCAGCGGCCCATGAGCCAGAACAACAACTGCACCTCCGGCCGGGTGTACTACGACGTCATCCAGAAGGAGCGCCGGGGCGACTACCTCGGCGGCACGGTGCAGGTCATCCCGCACATCACCGACGCCATCAAGGAAGCCGTGCTCAAGATGCCCCAGGGCGAGGACGTGGCGCTCATCGAGATCGGCGGCACCGTGGGCGACATCGAGGGGTTGCCCTTCCTGGAGGCCATCCGCCAGCTGAGAAGCGACCTCGGCCGCGAGAACGTGCTCTACATCCACCTGACCCTGGTGCCGTACATGGCCGCTGCGGGCGAGCTGAAAACCAAGCCCACCCAGCACTCCGTGAAGGAGCTGCGCTCCATCGGCATCCACCCGGACATCATCCTCTGCCGCTCCGAGGTGGAGCTGCCCGACGACCTCAAGAAGAAGATCGCCCTGTTCTGCGACGTGGACTCCGACGCGGTGTTCACCGCCCTGACGGTGAAGTCGATCTACGAGGTGCCGCTCAAATTCTACGAGGAGGGCGTGGACCAGAAGATCGCCATCCTGCTGCGCCTGCCCGCCAAGAACGCGGACCTCTCCTCCTGGGAAAACCTGGTCCACAAGCTCAAGCACCCCAAAGGAGAGGTGACCATCGGCATCGTGGGCAAGTACGTGGACCTCAAGGAGGCGTACAAGAGCCTGCACGAGGCCCTGGTGCACGGCGGCGTGGCCAACGACGTGGCCGTGAAGCTCGAATACGTGGCCAGCGACACCATCACCCCCGAGAACGTTGCCGAGCGCATGCAGGGCCTCGACGGCATCCTGGTGCCCGGCGGCTTCGGCTCGCGCGGGGTGGAGGGCAAGATCGAGTGCATCCGCTACGCCCGGGAGAACAAGGTGCCGTTCTTCGGCATCTGTCTGGGCATGCAGTGCGCGGTCATCGAGTTCGCGCGCAACGTCTGCGGCCTGGAGGCAAACAGCGAAGAGTTCGACCCCTGCACCAAGGAGCCTGTCATTTATCTGATGAAGGAGTGGTACGACTTCCGCACCAAGAAGACCGAGTGCCGCAGCGAGGATTCCGACAAGGGCGGCACCATGCGCCTGGGCGCGTACCCCTGCAAGCTCATGCCCGAGACCCGCGCCTTCGAGGCCTACAAGGCCAAGAACATCGAGGAGCGCCACCGCCACCGCTTCGAGTTCAACAACAAGTACCTGGAGCCCTTTGGCGAGAAGGGGCTGGTCTTCTCCGGGCTGGCCCCGGACGACTCCCTGGTGGAGATCGTGGAGCTGCACGACCACCCGTGGTTCCTGGGCTGCCAGTTCCACCCCGAGTTCAAGTCCCGGCCCATGGACCCGCATCCGCTGTTCCGCGAGTTCATCCGCGCGGCCAAGGAAAACAAGAAGTAGGCATGACCGACACGCTGTTTGACGCCTCCACCAAGGGCTTTTTCGTCATCGCCGGTCCCTGCGTGCTGGAGAGCGAGGACCTGGCCGTGGCCGTGGCCACGGAGCTGGCGGCCGTGTCCTCCCGCCTGGGGGTTCCGCTCGTCTTCAAGAGCTCCTTCGACAAGGCCAACCGGACCTCCATAGCGAGCTACCGGGGGCCGGGCATGGAGCGCGGGCTCTCCTGGCTGGCGCGGGCCAAGGTCGAATCCGGCCTGCCCGTGGTCACGGACATCCATTTGCCGGAACAGGCCGCGCCCGTGGCCGAGGTGGCCGACGTGCTCCAGATTCCCGCGTTCCTCTGCCGGCAGACGGACCTGCTCGTGGCCGCCGCCAGGACAGGGCGCATCGTGAACATCAAGAAGGGGCAGTTCCTGGCCCCTTGGGACATGAAGAACGCCGTGGGCAAGGTCCGCGAGGCCGGGGGAGAGCGCATCTGGCTCACGGAGCGCGGCGCAAGCTTCGGGTACAACAACCTCGTGGTGGACATGCGCTCCATCCCGGAGATGGCCGCCTTCGGCGTGCCCGTGGTCATGGACGCCACGCACTCCGTGCAGCTCCCCGGCGGCAAGGGCGAATGCTCCGGCGGGCAGCGGCAGTACGTGCCCGTACTGGCGCGGGCGGCGGTTGCGGCCGGAGCCCGGGGCGTGTTCCTGGAGGTCCACCCCGACCCGGACAAGGCCCTGTGCGACGGGCCCAACTCCTGGCCGCTCGACCAGGTGGAGCCGCTGCTCGCGCAGCTTCAGGCCATCTGGAGCGTGGTCCATGGTTGATTACTGGGCCGGAGCGGGGGCGGACGTGCGGGAGCTCGCGGCAAAGGTCCGCCTGCTCGTGCTCGACGTGGACGGCGTGCTCACGGACGGCGGGCTCTACTACAACCCCGAGGGCGTGGTTTCCAAGCGTTTCAACGTGCAGGACGGCCTGGGCATCAAGGTTGCCCAGCAGCACGGGCTGGAGGTGGCGGTGATCACCGGGCTGAACCAGCCCGTGGTGGAGCACCGCGTGCGCGAGCTGGGCATCGGGGAATACCACCCCGGCCACCACGAGAAGGCCTCGGTGCTGCGGGCAATCTGCGCGCGCCTGGGGCTGGAGCTCTCCGAGGCGGCTTTTCTGGGGGACGACTGGGTGGACGCCACGGCGCTCATGGCCTGCGGCCTGCCCATGGCCGTGCCCAACGCCCGGCCCGAGATAGCGGCCCTGGCCGCCTGGACCACGCCCCACCCGGGCGGGCAGGGAGCGGTGCGCGACGCCGTGGACCTGATCCTCAAGGCGCGCGGGCTCTTCGACAAGGCATGGCACGAATGGATCGGGGTATGAGCGGCCGGGCCACCCTGGGCTGGCTGGTGGTCTTTGCCCTCGGGGTGCTGCTCGGGACCCTGCTCGTCAATGGCGGCGGCCGCGAGGAAGACGCTCCTGCTCCGGCCGCGAGCGAGCCCTCGCCAATCACAGCCCCTTTGGCCGTGCCGGAACCGGACCCCCTGGGAGAGGACGGGGCGGACATCGTGGCCGAGGACATCGAGCTGCTGCAAGGGGCGGAAGGGCGCATCGACTGGAAAATCCGCGCCCGCCTGGCGCGCTACAACCAGGAGCGCAACATTGTTTCCATTGTCCGCCCGGAGGTTTTCGCCTATATCGGCCAGGAGCGCGACGAGGTGTTCGTGCGCGCGGAGACGGGCGAGGTGGACCAGGAGGCGGACAACTTCCGCCTGCGGGAGAACGTGGTGGGCCGGTACGGCCTCTTCGCCCTGCGCGCCGAGGAGATGGACTACATCGGCGCCATGGGCAAGGTGTACCTCAAGGGGCGGGTCATCATCCGTCGGCCCGACGCGGACATCCGCGCCACGGCCATAGAGATCGACGTGGCCAGCCGCGAGATGGTCGCCGCAGGCGGGGTGACGGCGAACCTGAACCCCGGCGCGCAAGGCGACGACTACCTCCGCACCCTCGGCCTGGACCGCACGGACCAGGACGCGGCGCGCGGGCAAGGAGAGAGCGAGTGAGGAGCAGCATGGCGGTTCGGGTGATCTGGCTCCTGGCCCTGGTACTGGCCCTGCCGCAGATGGCCTGGGCCTGGGGCGAGATACGCGAGGCCACCACCGACCTCAACGTGCGCGCGGCGCGCGACGCCGGAGCGGCCAAGGTGCTGACCCTGGGCAAGGGCCAGGTGGTCAAGGTCGACTTCGTGGAGGGCAACTGGGCCGCGATTTTTTCCGTCACCGAGACCCGGCGCGAGGAGAAGCGCGCCATGGGCTACGCCAGTCTGCGCTACCTGAAGGCGATCAGCGCCGCGCCCGCGCTCGAAGTAGCACCAGAACCAGCGCCCGAACCAGCGCCAGAACCAGCGCCCGAAACCGTGGCGCAAGCCGCGCCCGAACCTGCGCCCGCGCCCGCAGCTCCGGCGGCCCCGGCGCCCGGTGCGCCTGCCGCTCCCGAGGTGGTGGCCCAGGGCCAGGGCGAGGTGGTGGCCAAGGTCCAGCAGGACGTGGCCGAGCCGGAACCCCCGGCGAGGAGCCCCCAGGGTCCGAAGTCCCCGGTGC
>JBFWJM010000261.1:0-4947 GCA_050253205.1 Desulfovibrionaceae bacterium | reverse complement strand
TGGCCGAAGCGCAGGACGCTGCGCCTGTCCGCCTCCAGGATGCGCGCGTACACGTCCGGGCAGTGGCGTTGCAGCCAGTGCAGCAGGGTCGGGCCCACGTTGAAGTTCATCCACTCGTAGCAGTTCACCAGGTCGGAGATGCGCCCCCGGCCGTCGAGCCTGCGGGCATAGGCCAGCGGCCCGTACGATTCCCGGACGATGCGCTCGTTCCAGTTGGCGGCCGGAGCGGCCGTGCCCTCGGGCTGCACGAGGTCCATCCAGGGGTCCTCGCGCGGTGGCTGGTAGAAATGTCCGTGGATGCACAGGTAGTTGGCGTTCATGGCGACTCGGCTTGCGTTGGGTGTGGCGGGGTTGCAAGGCCAATCTAGCGCAAGTCGCCTCCCGGGAGAACCACTTTCGTCGGGGGGCTGGCGGCAGGGCAAAAAAGCACCCCGCCGAAGCGGGGTGCTGGTCATCCAATCAGGGGTGCTCCCCTCACGACCCCCGGATGGCTAGAGATCGGCGCTCTTCTCGAACGCGCTCACCTGCCGGGTTTTGGGGATCGGCACGATCCCGCAACCCAGCTCCCGGGCCATGAACTTGAGCGGTTCCAGGTTGCCGGTCACCCGGATGATCTCCAGGAAGGTTTCCGCGCCGAGCTTGGCGCGTTGGTCAAAGGGATTGATCTCTCGGAGCAGCGTCGAATACGGTTTGCCGATACGTTTGCAGATTTCCTTGGCCTCCATGGGTCCGTTGAGAACCACGTCCTGGACCATCTTGGTCACGCTCTTCTCAAACATCAGTCACCCCCTTAAGGATTTGGACCCTCTATACCACTGTGAGATATTTTCGGCAACCGGAATCGGCTTTTTTCTGACCGCGCAAATCGAAAAAGCCCCCCGGAGCGAACCTCCAGGGGGCTTTTTGCAAACATTGTCAATGCGATAAAACAAATCCGAAGAGCGAGCCAGCGATGTGGGCACGCGATGCGGCCTATGATGCGGCCCCACGACGTGAACCTACGATGCGAGCCTACATCGCCGCGACCTTCTTGATGAGCCGCAGGAGCTGGTTGGTGAAGCCCGCCTCGTTGTCGTACCAGATGATCAGCTTGAGCTGGGTGCCGTCCATGACGGTGGTCAGCAGCGAATCCACCACACCGCCGTAGGTGGAGCCGTTGTAGTCCACGGAAACGAGCGGCTCCTCGGTGTAGCCCATGTGCTCGTCGGCGGCAGCCTTGAGCGCGGCGTTCACCTCTTCCCTGGTCACGGGCTTCTCCAGCTCGCAGACGAGGTCCACCAGGGAGACGTTGGGGGTCGGCACGCGCATGGACATGCCGTCCAGCTTGCCGTTGAGCTCGGGGATGACCAGCCCCACGGCCTTGGCCGCACCGGTGGTGGTGGGCACCATGCTCATGGCGCAGGCGCGGGCGCGGCGGATGTCCTTGTGGGAGCCGTCGAGGATGCGCTGGCTCATGGTGTAGGAGTGGATGGTGGTCATGATGCCGTGCTTGATGCCAAAGGCGTCATGGATGACCTTGGCGGGGGGAGCGAGGCAGTTGGTGGTGCAGGAGGCGTTGGAGACGACCTTCATCTCCGGGGTCAGGACCTCGTCGTTGACGCCCATGACCACCGTGGCGTCGGGGCCTTTGGCCGGGGCGGAGACGATGACCTTGCCCGCGCCGCAGGCGAGGTGCTTGTCGCACGACTCGCGGTCCGTGAACTTGCCCGTGGT
The DNA here is from genome assembly GCA_050253205.1 of Desulfovibrionaceae bacterium. GTDB lineage: Bacteria > Desulfobacterota > Desulfovibrionia > Desulfovibrionales > Desulfovibrionaceae > JAHJKV01. Next base: position 3,234 of record JBFWJM010000261.1, on the reverse strand, counting down.
CTCGATGACCAGGTCGCAGCCGAGCTCGCCCCAGGTCCATTCGCCCGGCGCATTGCGCGTGACGGTGACGTTCCTATCGGCGATCTTGAAGCCGTTCACCGTGGGTTCCACATCCTTGAAGGAGCCGTGCACGGAGTCGTACTTCAGCAGGTGGGCGAGGTCCTCGTTGGAGGCTCGGGCGTTCACCGCCACCAGTTGCAGGCCGCTCTCTGCGGCCAGGAGCCTGGTGAGGTACCTGCCGATGCGTCCGAAACCGTTGATGCCGATTTTCACAGCCATGTTCCTAACTCCTGTAAGATGGTGCGACTCAAAGAAAATTTACGAACATCGGTCCGACGTGCAGCGGTGCGCGCGGCTTAGGGGAAAACGCCCACCGCACCCGCGCGAGGAAGGCCCTCGCCGGGCGAGACGATACTACGTCATTTTTGCGACGAGGGCCACAGGCAAATGGCACTTTCCGCGCCGGAAATCCCCCTGCGACGGGCGAAACACCGGAGGAATCAATCCTTGAGCATGGTGTCGAGCATCTTGATGGTCGCCATGTCGTTGAAGTCGAAATGCAGCGGCGTGAGGGTCACGTAGCCCTGGGAGAGCAGGGCCCGGTCCCTGTCCGCGCTGATCTCGGCGTGGGGCAGCTCCCCGCTGAGCCAGTAGTAGGGCCTGCCGCGCGGGTCCTTGCGCTCCTCGTACCAGTCTTTGTACGCCGCGCGGGTGTGCGGGCAGACCTTCAGGCCCTTGGAGCGCTTGAACTCGCAGTGCGGAAAATTGAGGTTGAGGATGGTCCTTGGGGGGATGTCCGCCCAGGCCACGCGGTGGATGAGCTTCTCGGCAAAGGCGGCCTGGGCCGAGAGGTCGCGGCGGTCGAAGTCGTCCATGGACACGGCCATGGCCGGCACGCCCATGAACGCGGCCTCCGTTGCGGCGGAGACCGTGCCGGAGTAGACGATGTCCACCCCGCAGTTGGCGCCCTTGTTGATGCCCGAGAGCACGAGGTCGCACTTGCCCTCCACCAGGGTGGTCAGGCCGAGCTTCACGCAGTCCGCCGGGGTGCCCGAGACGCCGAGCCCCTCGAACCCCTGCTCCTTGAAGTCGAAAACCTTCAGCGGCGAGAGGAAGGTGATGGCGTGGCCCACGGCGGACTGCTCCTGGATGGGTGCCACCACGCGCACGTCGTGCCGGGCGTCCTTGAGGGCGCGGTAAAGGTCGCGCAGGCCGTGGGCATGGATGCCGTCGTCGTTGGTCAGCAGTATTTTCATCAGTTTTCCCGGTTTGCAGGACGGATGGAAATTGGGTACATCTTCTGGCGAACGCTGCCGCCCATCTGGGTAGCGCAACCCCACTTCGATGACAAGACCGACCATGCACAAAACCGTCTTTGCCAAGGACCTGCAACCCGGCACCCAGGTGGCCGAGGTGTTTCTCGTGGCCTCCGCCCAGCGCAGCGTGGCCAAGAACGGCCCCTACTGGAAGCTCAAGTTCGCCGACGCCACGGGCACCGTGGACGGGGTCATCTGGAGCCCGGCCAGCGAGCAATACGCCGAGATACCCGTGGGCTCGTTCACCCGGGTGAGCGCCGCCGTGGGCTCCTGGGGCGACGCCCCGCAACTGCGCGTGGAGCGCCTCGCCTTCCTCGACCCGGCCGAGGCGGGCCTCGACCTGGCGGACTTCGTGCCGCGCTCGGCCGTGCCCCCCGAGGAGCTCCTGGAGCGCATCGAGGACCTCATCACCGAGCACGTGGAGCACGCACCGCTGAAGAACCTGCTGCGGCGCATCCTGCGCGACGAGGACATCCGCCCCCGGCTGCTGGTGGCCACCGGGGCCAAGGCCGTGCACCACGCCTACGTGGGCGGCCTGCTGGAGCACACCCTGGCCGTGGCCCTGGCGTGCATGGCCTTCTGCGACCTCTACCCCGACCTCGACCGCCAGATACTCCTGGCCGGAGCCGTGCTGCACGACATCGGCAAGGCCTGGGAGCTCACGGACGGCCTGGAAAACGACTACACAGACGACGGGCGGCTCATGGGCCACATCCTCATCGGCCTGGAGCGCATCGGGCCGTTCCTGGAGCGCGCCGCGAGCCTGGAGCCGGAGCTGAAGCTCCACCTCAAGCACCTCCTCGCGGGCCACCACGGGGAGTTCCAGTTCGGCTCGCCCGTGCTGCCCAAGACCCCCGAGGCGCTGATCCTGCACCACGCGGACAACGTGGACGCCAAGATGAACATCATCGCCGGGGTCTACCGCGACATGGAAGGCCGCGCCGGGCAGGAGGGCCGCTGGTCCGCCTACAACCGCTACCTGGAGCGCAACCTCTTCCTGCGCGCCACGACCCCCAGCAAGGCGGACAAGGCCAAGAACAGCCCGCCGGAGAACCAATGTTTATTACCTTTGAAGGGATAGAAGGCTGCGGCAAGTCCACGCAGATCAAGCGGCTCACCGCCCATCTCGAAGAGCTGGGCCGCGAGGTGCTCGTGACCATGGAGCCCGGCGGCAGCCGCGTGGGCAAGGAGCTCCGGCGCATGCTGCTGTCCATGGAATCCGCCGACCTCTGCGGCGAGGCCGAGCTCTTCCTCTACCTGGCGGACCGCGCGCAGCACGTCTCCCGGGTGATCCTCCCGGCGCTGGAGGCGGGCAAGGTCGTGCTCTCGGACCGCTTCGCGGACTCCACCGTGGCCTACCAGGGCTACGGCCGGGGCATCGACCCCAAGCTGCTCAACACGCTGAACAACGTGGCCGTGGCCGGGGTCTGGCCCGGGCTCACCATCGTGCTCGACCTGGAGGCCAGGGTCGGCCTCTCGCGGGCCACGTCGCGCAACGAGCGCGAGGGCAAGACCGTGGACGAGGGGCGCTTCGAGGCCGAATCCCTCGCCTTCCACACCCGCGTCCGCGAGGGCTACCTCACGCTCGCGGCCCTGTACCAGGACCGCGTCAAGGTCGTGGACGGCTCCGGCACCCCGGACGAGGTCTTCGCCCGGGTGCTGGCCCTCGTGCGGACTCTGATGGACAGCGCCCTGGCGGAAGATGCCGACGGGCGTTCCGAGCAGTGATTTTTCTTCAATCTTTTTTCACACAAATGGCAATCCGCGTGGTAAGCAGAAGGCGGGCCACGAGGGACGGGCACCCCGCCCCCCCCGCATCGGCCCCACCCCCGGGGCCGGCATCGGCCCGCCCCCAGGACACAGCACCGGAACGTTGTCGGCAGCCAGCACCAGCCCCGCAGCACGAAGCAGAAGCGCC
>JBFWJM010000260.1:0-4947 GCA_050253205.1 Desulfovibrionaceae bacterium | reverse complement strand
GCATGGGCGAGGGCATGGGCGAGGGCATGGGCATGGACATGGACGCCGTGCGCGACATGCTCGCGGCGCTGGAGGCGCGCATCGAGGCCGACCCCGGCGATGCGGAGGCCCTGCTCCAGGCGGCCACCATCTACCTCATGCGCCGCGATGCCGGGCACGCTGGGAGCTACATCACGCGGGCGCGCGAGGCGGCCAAGGACGATACCCTGGCGCTCATGCAGGTGGCCAAGCTCTATTTCGACATCGGTGAGTTCGAGCCCGCGCGGGAATCCATGGCCCGCATCCTGGAGCTGGAGCCGGAGAACATGTTCGCCCGGTTCAACATGGGCGTGCTCTTGAAATATCGTCTGGAAAAATCGAAAGAGGCCGAAGAATATTTCCGGCAGGTGGCGGAAGGGGAGCATGGGTTCGACGAGCTGCGCGAAGAGGCGAAAAAGGAGCTGCAATAGCCCCCGGGCGGCTTCCCCGGTGCCGCCAGCGTCGGCGCGAGGCCCCTCACGCCTTGGTGGGCCTCGGCTGGCGCTGTTGACAAGAATTGCGAAGTGTAACTAAAGTAACCCACCCTGAAGGCCGGGCGATCGTTCGTGCGCGGCCCGTGGTGGCAGAAGCGGATCGAAGCCGCGGAAGCCGCGTGGAAACGGTTGCAACTTTTCTGTTATTTTTTCTGAGGAGGGATCCTGATGAAAGCCAAGTGGATTGTGACGGTTCTGGCCATGGCCCTGGCGGCCATGCTCGTCGTCGGCTGCGGCGGCGGCGGTGAGAAAGCCCCCGAGGCCGCCGAAAAGGCCCCCGAGGCCGCGGCCCCCGAGGCGGCTCCCGCGCCCGCCGGAGAGATCATTCTCGGTGTGGCCGGTGCCCATTCCGGCGACCTGGCCTCCTACGGCCTGCCCAGCATCAACGCCGCCGAGCTGGTGGCCGAGGATGTCAACGCCGCCGGCGGCATCAACGGCATGATGGTCAAGGTCATCGCCCAGGACGACCAGTGCAAGCCCGAACTGGCCGTCAACGCCGCCTCCAAGCTCGTCGACGACGGCGTCACCGTCGTGCTGGGCCACATCTGCTCCGGCGCCACCAAGCCCGCCCTGCAGATCTACAAGGAAGCCAACATCGTGTGCATGTCGCCTTCCGCCACCAACCCGCCGCTGACCCAGTCCGGCGACTACCCCAACTTCTTCCGCACCATCGCCTCCGACGACGCACAGGCCAAGCTCGGCGTGGACTTCGCCAAGACCCTGGGCCTGAAGAACCTGGCCGTGATCCACGACAAGGGCGACTACGGCAAGGGCTTCGCCACCTTCGCCCAGGAGTTCGCCGAGGCCGATGCCGACCTCTCCGTGGTCCTGTTCGAGGGCGTGACCCCCGGCGCGGTGGACTACTCCGCCGTGGTCCAGAAGATCAAGCAGTCCGGCGCGGACGGCGTCATCTTCGGCGGCTACCATCCCGAGGCCTCCAAGATCGTCACCCAGATGCGCAAGAAGGGCCTGGACCTGCCCTTCATCTCCGACGACGGCGTGAAGGACGACACCTTCATCAAGGTCGCCGGGGAGTTCGCCGAGGGCGTGTACGCCTCCGGCCCGCAGGACATCTCCGCCAACAAGTACTACCAGATCGCGCTCGACGAGCATAAGGCCAAGTACGGCTCCGAGCCCGGCGCGTTCTACTACGAGGCGTACTCCGCCGCCCAGGCCCTGCTGAACGCCATCAAGGTCGCGGGCTCCACGGACTACGACGCCATCGTCAACGCCCTGCAGAACAGCTACGTGGAAACCGCCGTCGGCAACATCAAGTTCGACGCCAAGGGCGACGCCGAGGGCGTCGGCTTCTCCATGTACCAGGTGCAGAACGGCGCCTACGTGGAAGTGAAGTAAGGAACATCACCGGCGGCGCGGCCGCCGGAACCAGACGCAGGGGGCGGGCCGACGGCCCGTCCCCTCGTCATATTCCCGGGGCCGGAAGGGCGGCCGCTCCAGCGCCCCGGCGGGAAGCGACACATGGATTACTTTCTCGAACTCTTCTTCGGCGGTCTGACCAGGGGAGCCATCTACGCGCTCATCGCCCTGGGCTACACCATGGTCTACGGCATCATCGAGCTGATCAACTTCGCCCACGGCGAAATCTACATGATCGGCGCGTTCACCGGGCTCATCGCGGCCGGGGTGCTCGGCATGCTCGGCTGGCCCGTCCCGGCCATCCTCATCATCGCCACCATCTGCGCGGTGATCTGGTCATCGGCGTACGGCTACACGGTGGAGAAGATCGCCTACAAGCCCCTGCGGGGCGCGCCCCGGCTCTCGCCGCTCATCTCCGCCATCGGCATGTCCATCTTCCTGCAGAACTACGTGCTGCTGGCCCAGACCCCGGACTACATGCCCTTCCCGCAGATCATCCCGGACCTGCCGTTCATGGAGCGCTTCCACGGCGTGCTGACCACGGCGGAGCTGTACATCATCGCGGCCACGGCCCTCATGTGCGTCGGGCTGACGCTGTTCATCAAGTTCACCCGCCTGGGCAAGGCCATGCGCGCCACCGCCCAGAACCGCCGCATGGCCATGCTGGTGGGCGTGAAGGTGGACCGCGTCATCTCCGCCACCTTCGTCATCGGCTCGGGCATGGCCGCCGTGGGCGGCGTGCTCATCGCCGGGCACATGGGCCAGCTCAACTATTTCATCGGCTTCATCGCCGGGATCAAGGCGTTCACCGCCGCCGTTCTCGGCGGCATCGGCTCCATCCCCGGGGCCATGCTCGGCGGCCTGGTCCTCGGTTGGACCGAGGCGTTCTGCACCGGGTACGTCTCCTCCGACTACGAGGACGTCTTCGCCTTCCTGCTCCTGGTGCTCATCCTCATCTTCCGGCCCTCGGGCATACTGGGCAAGGATTCTGCCCAGAAGGTGTAACGAACAAGCAAACGGCACGACCATGAAAAGCATTCTCCGTTCCCTCGCCGTCAGCATCTGGTTCATGTTCCTGACCTTCCCGCTGATGGTCATCAAGGTGAACACCATCGAAAAGACCATCCAGTGGCGCTGGATGAACCTCGTCTGGATCGGCGTGGGCTCCTTTGTCCTCTCCTTTGTCTGGCGCTACATGCTCGCCCAGCGCGACAAGCGCGCGGGAGCGCCCAAGACCGTGGCCGGAGCCTCCTGGACAGACCGCTTCACCCAGGACAAGCGCTACGCCGTCCCGGCGGTGCTCGGCTTCCTGGTGCTGGCCTGCCTGGTGCCCCAGGCATTGAGCTTCTACCAGACGAACATCATCGTGAACTTCATGATCTGGATCGTCCTCGGCCTGGGGCTGAATATCGTCATCGGCCTGGCGGGCCTGCTCGACCTCGGGTTCGTGGCCTTCTACGCCGCCGGAGCCTACGCCTACGGCCTGCTGAACCACTACTTCGGCATCAGCTTCTGGTTCGTGCTGCCCATCGGCATGGGCGTGGGCGCGCTGCTGGGGCTCATCCTGGGCTACCCCGTGCTGCGCCTGCGCGGCGACTACCTCGCCATCGTCACCCTGGGCTTCGGCGAGATCATCCGCCTGGTGCTGGAGAACTGGGGCTCCTTCACCATGGGCCCTTCTGGCATCTCGCAGATTGATCGGCCCGAGTTCTTCACGGACCTGACCATCATGCAGGCCACGGATTTCATGTACTACATCATGCTCGCCCTGGTGCTGTTCACCATCTTCGTGGTCACCAGGCTCAAGAACTCGCGCATCGGCCGGGCCTGGCTCGCCCTCAAGGAGGACGAGATCGCCTGCCAGGCCATGGGCATCGACAAGCACAAGACCAAGCTCACCGCCTTTGCCCTGGGCGCCACCTGGGCCGGGCTGGTGGGCGTGGTCTTCGCGGCCAAGACCACCTTCATCAACCCCATGAGCTTCACCCTCTGGGAGTCGATCATCATCCTCTCCATCGTGGTGGTGGGCGGCATGGGCTCCATCCCGGGCGTCATCCTCGGCGCGCTGGTGCTGGTGCTGGTGCCCGAGTGGCTGCGCGAGGTGCAGGAGTACCGTATGCTCGTGTTCGGCGCGCTCATGGTCCTGATCATGGTCTTCAAGCCCGAGGGGCTGATCCGCGCCAAGCGCAAGGTCTACACCTACGAAAAGGCCGCCCCGGCCGGGGAGGGCGCGGAACATGCCTAGCCCCGTGCTCGACGTGAAAAGCCTGACCATGGACTTCGGCGGCATCCGCGCGCTGGACGGCGTGGACCTCGACGTGAACGCCGGGGAGATCGTGGCGCTCATCGGCCCCAACGGCGCGGGCAAGACCACCTTCTTCAACTGCATCACCGGCATCTACACCCCCACCTCGGGCGATGTGCTCGTGACCCCCGGCGAAGGCAAAAAGCGCCGCATCAACGGCTACAAGCCCAACAAGGTCACCGAGCTGGGCATGGCCCGGACCTTCCAGAACATCCGGCTCTTCCCCTCCATGACGGTCCTGGAGAACGTCATGATCGGTCGGCACATCCGCAACCGCTCCACCATCCTCGGGGCCGTGCTGCGCAACCGCGCCACCCGCGAGCAGGAGCGCCAGGTGGTGGAGAAAAGCTACGAGATGCTGGAGATGGTGGGCCTGGCGGACTGGGCCAACGAGCTCTCCGTGAACCTGCCCTACGGCAAGCAGCGCCGCCTGGAGATCGCCCGGGCCATGGCCACCGAGCCCTTCCTGCTGATGCTCGACGAGCCCGCTGCGGGCATGAACCCCCACGAAACCCTGGAACTGGAAGGCCTCGTCGACTCCATCCGCAAGCGCCTGCATATCGCCATCCTGCTCATCGAGCACGACATGAAGATGGTCATGTCCGTGTCCGACCGGGTGTTCGTCATGGAGTACGGCCAGCGCATCGCCGCCGGAACGCCCAAGGAAGTGAGCCAGAACCCGGACGTCATCCGGGCCTACCTCGGGGAGGACGACGATGACTAAGCCCCTGATGCTCGAAATCAAGAACATCG
>JBFWJM010000259.1:0-4965 GCA_050253205.1 Desulfovibrionaceae bacterium | reverse complement strand
GGGCGACGTTCAAATGGCGGCTTTTCGAATCGTACCGAATTGGTACTTGGCGCAAACGGCGCGAATAGGAAAAGGAAAATCCCTTCTGAACTTGACAAGGGGCCACATAGGAAAAGGGGTGGGATGCGCGGCGCAAGGGGGCGGCGGGGACGAAGTGTCTAACGAGATACATGAGCCGCCGCCGCACGCGCGGCAACGAAGCGGATCGTCCCGCTTCACCGCCCCCGGATCTTGGCGATGAGCGCGGTGGTGGAATACCCCGGCAACAGCGGCAGGCTCACCACCCTGCCCCCGCGCGCGTCCACAACGTCGCGCCCCACGATGTTCTCCACTGACCAGTCCCCGCCCTTGACGAGCACGTCCGGGCCGATGGCCGTGATGAGCGAAAGGGGCGTGGAGTCCTCGAAGCTGACCACCCAGTCCACGCAGGCCAGCCCGGCGAGCACGGCGGCGCGGTCCGCCTCGGGGTTCACGGGCCTGTCCTCGCCCTTGCCCAGGGTGCGCACCGAGGCGTCGGAGTTGAGCCCCAGCACGAGCCCGTCGCCCAGGGCCTGGGCCCGCTCCAGCAGGTCCACGTGGCCTGGGTGCAGGATGTCGTAGCAGCCGTTGGTGAACACGAGGCGATACTCCGCCGGAAGCGCGCGGCGCACGGCCAGAAAGGCATCAAGGGAGAGTATCTTGTCCTTGCTCATGGCCGGATCTCCTTAACAGGCTGTTGAAAAAGTGCAATCTGCTGCGTCAGCGTAAAAATCCAGACCGCTTATGTATGCGCAATACACTACGCGTCCTGGATTTTTTCACTTCCTTGCAGCTCACACTTTTTGAACGGCCTGCGAAAAATGAGTTTTTCAACAGTCAGTTAAGCGTCAACATTTCTCCAGCCCCTCGCACTCGCCGAAGAGCATGAGCTCCAGCCAGTCCAGGGCAAAGGCCAGGGTCTGCTCCTCGTCGCCGAGGATGGCGCGCTGGCGGTCCTCCGAGAGCTGCACCCGCTCGAACACGCGCATCTGCCCGATGAACCGCTGGAAGTCGTCGAGCTGGTAGAGGGCCAGCACGGCCAGGCCGATCATCTTCTGGTCGAGCGCGCGGCCCAGCCCGGCCACACGGTTGATCAGCACCATGTAGCGGTCGTTCATGGCGTTGTAGGGCTCCAGGCCCTGGTCCGCCAGCCACTCGGCGCTGGTCCACTCGCTGGTCTGCTCGAAGCCCTTGCAGTGCGGCTCGCGGACGATGAAGAACTGCTCGACCACGGAGCCGTCGTCCGCCATGCGCGCGGCGCGGCCCAGGGGGTAGGTGCGGCAGGCCCCGGGCCGGTCCGCATACACGGAGCAGCCCTCCTTGCGCACGAAGGGGCAGCTGCGGCGGGAGTTGTCGAGCATGCGCAGCCGGGCCATGGGAAAGCCCGCGTTGCCCGCCGGGGCCACCTCGCACCAGCCCTGGAGGAAGTCGCGGCTGGGCTTGCCCAGGTGGCGGCGCAGGCGCAGCACGTCGTAGGGCGTGAGCATGAGGTTGAGGTCGCCGCAGCAGGCGTTGAAGCAGGGCACCCCGGGGTGGCAGCCGAAGGCGTACTTCTCCCCGGGTTTCAGCTCGGGCAGGCTGTCCAGAAACTCCTGGGATTCGTCCTTGTCCTGCTGCCGGGGATGTTCGTTGTCGGGCATGATGATCCTTGGGGCTTGGTCCCGCGCTCAGCCGATCTCCTTCCAGAGCAGCTCCATGATCTCGGCCTTGATGGCCGCGAACTCGGGGGAGACGGTCACGCGGTGGTCGCGCGGGCGGGGGATGTTCACGGAAATGGTCTGCACGATGCGCCCGGGCCGGGCGGACATGATGTGGATGGTGTCCGCGAGCAGGATGGCCTCGTCGATGTCGTGGGTGATGAAGAGCACGGTGGCGCGCTCCTTGCGCCAGACGTCGAGCAGCAGGTCCTGGAGCTGGAGGCGGGTCTGGGCGTCGAGCGCGCCGAAGGGTTCGTCCATGAGCAGCATGTCCGGGCTGTTGGCCAGCACTCGGGCGATGGCCGTGCGCTGCTTCATGCCGCCGGAGAGCTCGCGCGGCAGCGCGTTCTCGAACTGCGCGAGGCCCACCAGCTCCAGGTAGCGCCGGGCGGTTTCCGCGCGCTCCCGGGCGGGCACGCCCTTGATGCGCAGGCCGAACTCCACGTTTTTGCGCACGCAGAGCCAGGGAAACAGTGTGTACGACTGGAAGACCATGCCCCGGTCCGCGCCCGGCCCGGAGAGGGCCCGGCCGTCGAGCCTCGCGGAGCCGGAGCTGCCCTGCTCCAACCCGGCCACGATGTTCAGCAGGGTGGACTTGCCGCAGCCGGACGGCCCCACCACCACGCAGAACTCCCCCTCGCCCACGGTGAGGGAGACGTTCTCCAGGGCGCTGACGGCGCGCTCGCCCTCGCCGAAGCGTTTGGTCAGCCCTTCGAGGACCAGCTTGCTGCTCCCGCTCATGGCGCCGCCTTCTCGCTCCAGGGCACCACCAGCCGCGTGACGAGCTTGAAGAGCCAGTCCGTGGCCAGGCCCAGGAGCCCGATGACGATGAGCCCGGCGAAGATGCGCTCGATGGCCAGGAAGCGCTGGGCGCGCAGGATCATGTACCCCAGGCCGGAATTGGCGGCCACGAGCTCGGCCACCACGAGGTAGGTCCAGGCCCAGCCCACGGTGATGCGCAGGTCGTCCATGATCCCGGGGAGCGCCCCGGGCATGAGCACGAGGCGGTAGGTCTGTGCGCGGCTGGCCCCGAGGGTGGCGGCCGCGCGGGAGAGGTCCGCGGGCACGGCGGCGGTGGTGTCCGCCACCATGAGCACCAGCTGGAAGAAGGTGCCCAGGAAGATGACCATGAACTTCTGGAGGTCGCCGATGCCGAAGTAGAGCAGCGTGAGCGGCACCAGGGCCACCACGGGCAGGTAGCGGGCGAACTCCATGAGCGGGCCGAACACGGCCGCGCAGCGCCGCGAGGTGGCGATGGCCATGCCCAGCGGCACGGCGACCGCCACGGCCATGGCCCAGCCGACCATGACGCGGTACACCGAGTCCCAGGCGTAGGAGAAGAGGATGCCCTCCTCGAACATCTCGCCGAAGGAGAGCAACACGCGGTGGGGCTGGGGCAGGAAGAGCTCCTTGACGCTGCCGGAATAGGCCAGCGCGCTCCAGAGCCCGACGAGCGCCAGGAACGAGGCTGCCGTCAGCCCCGCTCCCGGCGCGAATCGTTTGGTATTGGAAGAAGCCATGCGCCTATTGCGCGGCCTCAAGCACGTACTTGTCGGTGATCAGCGCGTCCGGGTCCAGCGCCTTGTCGAGGATGCCCTTGGACTGCCAGAAGCTGCCCGCGCGCGCGGCCACCTCGTAGATGTCGCTCTGCGTGGACTTGTCGAAGAAGGCCTTGTTGCCGTCGGCGCAGAAGAAGGTCACGCCGGAGGCCATGTCCGCGATGTCCGCCGCGCTCTCGCCCAGGTTCTTGGCCATGATGGCGTTGCCCTCGTCGGGATTGGCGCGGTACCACTCCACGGCCTCCATCCAGGCGCGGGTCATGCCCGTGGCGGCCTCGGGGTGGTCCTTGATGAAGTCGTTGCGCATGACGAAGACGTCCACGATGGTCCGGGGGAAGTCCTTGGAGGAGGCCAGCACATGGCCGCCCTGGCGCTGGTTCGCGCCGGAGAGCCAGGGCTCCCAGGTGACGGCGGCGTCGAGCCGGCCGGCCACGAAGGCCGCGCCCGCGTCGGAGGCGCCCATCTCGTGGATGTTCACCTGGTCCTCGGGCAGGCCCGCCTTCTGGATGGCGGTGAGGAAGAAGAAGTAGGAGGTGGAGCTCTTGTCCAGGCCCACGTTCTTCCCGGCCAGGTCCTTGAGGGTCTTGATCTCGCCGGAGGAGATGATGCCGTCGCCGCCGGAGGACTCGTCCATGGCGAAGAGCACGGTCTCGGGGGTGCCCTTGGCGAAGTGGATGACCTCGCGGTCGAGGACGTTGCCCAGGGCGTCGATGTTGCCGGAGGCCATGGCCGCCGCGTACTGCGACTCGTCGTCGATGATGATCAGGTCCACGTCGAGACCGTATTTGTCGAAGAAGCCTTTTTCCTTGGCGATGTAGAGCGGGCCGTAGCCCACCCAGGTGGCGAAGGCGACCTTGACCTTGGTTTCCGCGAAGGCCGGGGCGCTGAAGGCCGCGAGGCAACACAGGGCCAGTGCGATGATGCCGAATTTTTTCATGGTGATCTCTCTCCCTGGTGATGATGAATGCGATGCGGGAGTAGAAGTAGCCCCAATGGGGCATCTTTGCAAGATCGTCACAGGCGGGGAAACGCTCCGGACCGCACGGCAGAGGCCGTTGCAGGCCGTGCGGACTGACTGAAAGGCTACCTCGGCAGCGGCAGCCCCTGGAGGCGCAGGAAGGAGAGCTTGTCCCAGTAGCCACGCTGGAACACGATGCGCCCGCCTTGTACGTGGAAGAAACCGCAGCCGCGCAGGCCGTTCGGGTCGCGCCACTCCAGCGCGGCCCACTCGCCGTCCTCCAGCACCTGCTCCACGACGCAGGTCATCTCCGCCGCCGAGAACCCGGCGCGGAACATCTCCCGGATAGCCTCGCGGCCGTGGACGGGCTCCTCGGCCACCTGGTGGTTCACGGCGTCCTCGTCGTAGAACGCGGCCAGCGCGTCCGGGTCTGCCCTGTTGAAGGCCTCGACCCAGGCGAGCACCAGTTCCCTGGGGCCCGCGGGCCCCTGCTGATGTCGATTTTCCATGCCCGGTTCATAGCGCAGGCGGGCGGCCGGGGCAACGCGGCTCGCCCGCAGCCGGGACGAGGCGAAGCGTTCCCGGACCGGGAGCATGGCTTTGACCGCTGCGGGCCCTACTCGGCCACGTGGCGCAGGGCGGAATACGTGACCTGCACGAGCCCCCCGGAGGGGTCCACGCGCAGCTCGGCCGCCCGGCCCAAGCGGGCCACCTTCCAGATGGTCCCGCCCCC
>JBFWJM010000258.1:0-4969 GCA_050253205.1 Desulfovibrionaceae bacterium | reverse complement strand
GTATACGGTCTTGGAATTCTTGGCTGCCATGTCTACCCTTCCTGCCGGGCCTTGTCCCCGGCGAGTTCTTCCATGAGTTCGCGGCGGCGGCCACGCGCCAGTTCGCGCATGTCCACCACCTGGTCCGTCTCGTCCACGATCTCCGAGCCGAGAATCTCCTCCAGGAGGTCCTCCAGGGAGACCACCCCCGCCTTGCCGCCGTACTCGTCGAGCACCAAGAACTTGTGCATGCGGCTGCCGTGGAAGCGCGCCAGGAGCTTGTCCAGGGTCTTGCTCTCGGGCACGAAGCGCACCGGCCGCATGACCTCGCTCAGGGTCACGTCGTGGCGGCCGTCCGCCAAGGACTCGAACACCTGCCGCCGATAGACGATGCCCACCACGTCCTCGGGCTCGTTGCCCTCGTAGACCGGAAAGCGCGAGTGCGGCCACTCGGCGTTGCCCTCGCGCGCCTGGCCCACGGTCATCTCCGAGGGCAGGGAGAAGACCACCGTGCGCGGGGTCATGATCTCCTCAACGGTCTTCACGTCCAGGGCGAGGATGTTGCGGATGGAGCGCTCCTCGTAGGGCTTGATGACCCCGGCGCGCCGCGTGAGGGTCACCAGCGCGCGGATGTCGTCCTCGTCGCGCTCGGGGCCCTCCTTGCCGCTCTTGATGACCCTCCCGAGCCAGCCCACCACGAACACCGTGGGCTTGAACAGCCAGACCAGCGCGGCCAGGGGCGGGGCCAGGGGCGCGGCGAGCTGCTTGGCGTAGACCACGCCGATGGTCTTGGGCAGGATCTCCGTGAGGATGAGAATGATCAGCGTGAAGCCCACCGCGAACCAGCCGAGGTTTTCCTCGCCGAACACGGCCGCCCAGGCCGCCCCGGCCACGGCCGCGCCCGCCGTGTGGGCCACGGTGTTGAAGGTCAGGATGGCGGTGATGGGCTCCTCGATGTTGTCCCGCAGCCGCTCCAGCCGCTCGCCGGACTTGCGGCCCGCGCGCTTGAGCTTCTCCACCAGGCTCCAGGGAAAGGAATACAGCACGGCCTCGGCGACCGAGCAGAACGACGAGATCACGACGGCCAGGCCGACGGCGAGGATCAGTTTGAGCATTTTTTCTGCGCTACAGCACCCCGCACTGCGGGGCCTCCTGCAAGCAAACTAGCAGAACCCCCGCCCCCCCGCAACATCCACGCGCACGCACGCACGCGCCCGCCCCCACGCACTTGACGCCGGGCCCCGCAGGGGGGATACCTTCGGCAACGCCGAGGACCGAGCACCAGACATGCCGCACCACCAGACAGCCTGCGCCCTGCGCCTCTCCGCACTGGGAGACGTCGTCCTGACCACGGGCGTGCTCGACTACTGGCACCGCACGCGCGGGCTCTCCTTCATCTTCCTCACCCGGCCCGGCCCGGCGGAGGTGCTCGTGGGCCACCCCGCCATCGAGCGCGTGGTGGTCCTCGACGGCCCCGAGCTTTCCGGCGCGGCATGGCTCCGGCGCGGGGCGGAGCTCGCCAGGGAGTTCTCCGGCCTGCCGCTCATCGACCTGCACGGCACCCTGCGCTCCCGGCTGCTGGCCCTGCGATGGCGCGGGCCCGTGCGCCGCTACCCCAAGCTCGGCCTGGAGCGCCGCGCCTACGACCGCTTTCGGCTCGACGCCGTGCGCCAGCGCCTGGAGCGCACCTGTGTGACCCAGCGCTACGCCCTGGCCCTGGAGGCCGAGCCGCCCTCCCCGGCGGAGCTGCTGCCCGTCATCGCCCTGGCCCCGGAGGAGACGGCCCAGGCCACGGCCCGGCTGCTGGCCATCCAGGAGGGGGCTTCCCGGCAAGAGGCCGCCCGGCAAGGGGCGGCAAGCGCCGGGGCGGGCGTCGTGGCCCTGCATCCCTACGCCACCCACCCCAACAAGGCCTGGCCGCGCGAGCACTGGGCCGCACTGGCCTCGGCCCTTTCCCAGGCGGGGGTGCGCTGGTTCGTGGTCGGCAGGGGGGAGGCCCCCCTGCTCCCGGGCGACCCCCGCGACCTCACGGGCCGCACCTCCCTGCGCGAAACCTGCGCCCTGCTCCGCGCGGCGGATGCGCTCGTCACGGGCGACTCCGGGCCCATGCACCTGGCCGCCGGGGTGGGCACGCCCGTGGTGGCGCTCTTCGGCCCCACGCACCGGGCCTGGGGCTTCGCCCCGCAGGGCCCGGCGGACGTGGTCCTGGAGCGGGCCATGGACTGCCGCCCCTGCTCCCTGCACGGGGCCAGGCCCTGCCCCGGGGAGCACGCCTGCCTCGCGGCCATCACCCCCGGCGAGGTGCTCGAAGCCCTGCTCCAAACCCTCGAACGCGCCTGACCAGGGCTCCAACCCACCAGGAGGACGCATGCGGGACCTGTATTTCGACTACAACGCCACCACCCCCGTGGCCCCCGAGGTGCGCGAGGCGATCCTGCCCTTCCTCGGCCCGGCCTTCGGCAACCCCTCCTCGGGCCACTCCTGGGGCCTCCAGGCCAAGGAGGCCGTGAACGACGCCCGAAAGCGCGTGGCCCGGCTCATCAACGCCGAGCCGGATGAGATATACTTCACCGCCTGCGCCACGGAGTCCAACAACCTGGTGATTCAGGGCGTCATGGGCCATGGCGTCAGGGGCCATGGCGGCATGGGCCAGGGCATAATGGGCCAAAGCGGGAGGATGCTCACCAGCGCCGTGGAGCACCCGGCCGTGCTGGAGCCCGCGCGCGTCTGCGAAGACCGGGGCGCGGCCCTGACCGTGGTGCCCGTGGACAGCGACGGCGTGGTGGACCCGGACGCCGTGGCCGGGCTGCTCGCGCCCGGGGCGCGGCTTGTGTCCGTGATGCTCGCCAACAACGAATCCGGAGCCATCCAGCCCGTCTGGGACCTGGCCCCGGCGTGCATCGCCTCGGGCGCGCTGCTGCACGCGGATGCGGCCCAGGCCGTGGGCAAGATACCCGTGGACGTGCGCGCCCTGGGCGTGGACTTCCTGACCATCGCCGGGCACAAGCTCTACGCGCCCAAGGGCGTGGGCGCGCTGTTCGTGCGGCGCGGGGTGGAGCTGCCGCCCCTGTGCTTCGGCGGAGGGCAGGAGCGGGCCCAGCGCCCCGGCACGGAGAACGTGGCCCTCATCGCCGGGCTGGGCGCGGCGTGCGAGCTGGCCGCACACGGGCTGGAGGAGGAGATGGCCCGGCAACGCCGCCTGGGCGACATCCTGCTCGACGGCCTCGGGCGGCTCGGCGTGACGCTCACGGTGCATGGCGAACGCGCGCGGCGGCTGCCCAACACCCTGTTCGTGAACTTCGGCGGGTACGAGGCCCCGAGGCTCCTGGAATCGGCGGCCCTGGCGGGCATCGGCCTCTCGGCCGGGGCCGCCTGCCACGGCCCCCAGGCCGGGCGGCTCTCCCACGTGCTGGAGGCCATGGGCGTGCCGCATGAGCAGGGCGCGGGCACCCTGCGCCTCTCCTGGGGCCGCTACACCACCGAGGAGCACGTGCTGGAGCTCATCTCCCGGCTGCCGGACGTGCTGCGCCGCTCCCGTTAGCAGGCCGCCGCCGTTCAGCGGCCCGTCAGAAGCCTGTCCAGGTGTGGGCGTCGATGCCCGCCATGACCGCCGCACTGAACACGGCGGCCCCGCCCAGGGCGAGGGCCGTGACCACCCTGCGGCGAGTGGCGGGCTCCTGGCGCAGCCGCTCCCGCGCGGCAAAGAAGAGATTGGCCGCCACAGCGCACTCCAGGGCAAAGGGCGGGAAGCCCAGGTAGCCCAGCACGGGCATCTCGAAGAGCTTCGCGTTCGCCAGGGCGGGCGGCAGGGGCACGGTGTAGATCCATCTCGCCCCGGCCCACCAGTTCCACGACTCCCAGAGCAGCCCGCAGACGAGCCCGGCCGCCAGCAGCAGCAGGGCCCGGCGCGGCTCGCCGCGCTCCCAGTCCGCCAAAAAGGAACGCCCCCCGAGCAGGGCGGCCAGCGGGTCGCACAGGGGTACCAGGGCCGCCCAGACCAGGGGGAAGAACCAGCGCGGCTCGTGCAGGGGCAGGACGAGCAGCACGGTCCCGGCGAAGACCAGCGGCATGGCGAGGCGCTGCGGATTCTTCAGCGGGGGCAGCCTCGCGCTCCGGAAGGCCCCGAGCCTGTCCAGCACGGCGGCCGTGGCGAAAAGCCCGGGCAGCACCGTGGCGAAGGAGAGGGCGTACCCGGCCCAGCGCAGGGCCGCGTCGTGGGGCAGGCCCGCGTAGCGCCAGTTGCTCAGGCGGAAGTTGAGCAATTCAAAGAAAAGCCAGAGCACCACGGAGAGCGGCGGCAGCAGGGCCCACTCCCCGGGCCGCTCCCAGAGCAGGCTCTCCCCGCCCGTGAGCCTGAGCCACGACTCGGCGGCCAGGATGTACGACCACCAGGCAAAGCAGAAAAACCAGGTGTGGAAGGGCTCCATGCGCAGGGCCAGCCCGGCCCCGGCCCCCAGGAACACGGCGCAGCCGAGCAGGAGCGCCGCGAACGGCGCCCGGAGCAGCGGCGCGCGGCTCATTGCCCGGCCTCGCCTCCGCCGAGGGAAGGGGCCTCCGGCTCCGTGGCCACGGCCAGCCGCAGCATGGCGGGCCCGGCCTCCACGGCCGTGAGCAGCGCGCTGCCCAGGCTGACGGGCTCGCCCGGCGCGAGGCGCACCTCCCGTGCCGGCTTGCCGCAGGCACACCCGGGGCGCTTTCTCGTATTTAGCTCCAGCACGGCGCGGCCCGCGTCGAGCCCATGGTAGGTCCCGCTGGTCTCGAAGAGATCGAGCACCGTGCCCGGGGAGGCCTCCCCGGCCGGGGAGAACACGGCACGCATGCGCGCCTCCCAGACGGGCTGCGCCGGGCGGCGGCCCGTCTTCAGGTCGACCCAGGGCCGCAGGCCCGCCACGCGGCCATCCGGCCCCACGGCCAGGGCCAGCCCCGTGACGTAGGTCTCCGGCGCGCTGAGCAGCAGGGTGCCGTCCTCCAGCCGGGCCCAGGCGACCCA
>JBFWJM010000257.1:0-4988 GCA_050253205.1 Desulfovibrionaceae bacterium | reverse complement strand
GGTCTTGCTTATGGGCCCCGCTTACGGGGCCAACTTACGGGGCCAGGAGCGCCGCGCCCAGCGCGCCGACCATGTCCGGCTGCTCGGGGATGAGCAGGTCCGTGCCTATGCCCGCCTTGAGCTCCCCGGCCAGCAGCTCCAGCACGCAGGGGTTGTTGGCCACGCCCCCGGTGAAGACCAGCGGAAACGCGAGCCCCACCCGGCCGAGCATGTTCACCGTGCGCCGGACGATGGCCCGGTGCAGCCCCAGGGCGATGGACTCGGGCTTCTCCCCCCGGGCCATGAGCGAGGTGGCCTCCGTCTCCGCGAAGACCGTGCAGATGGAGCTGATCTCCGGCGGATTCTCCCCCCGGAGCGCATACGCCCCGAACTCCTCCACCGGAATCTGGAACACGCCCGCCGTGGCCTCCAGGAACTTGCCCGTCCCGGCGGCGCAGCGGTCGTTCATCTCGAACTTGAGCACCCTGCCGCCCGCAAGGGAGATGGCCTTGGTGTCCTGCCCGCCGATGTCGAGCACGGTCTTTGCCTCGGGGAAGAGCTGCGCCGCGCCCCGGGCGTGGGCCTTGATCTCCGTGACGGCGGAAACCGCGAACGGCAGCTCCAGCCGCTCCACCAGCTTGCGGCCGTAGCCCGTGGCCACCAGGGCCGAGGGCTCCAGCCCGGCCAGCAGCTTGCGGCACTGGGAGAGGGGGTCGAAGGTCGTGGGCGCGCGCAGGGCGCGCTCCACGATGCCTTCGTTCAGAATCACCAGTTCAATGGACCTGGAGCCAATGTCCAGGCCCGCCTTGATTGCACTGCTCACGCCAGGGTCTCCACGAATGCCTCCACCCGGGTCTTGAGCTGTTCCACGTCCTCCATGGAGTAGTCGGTCTCGATGGAGAGCATGGGCAGCCCCTCGGCGGCCATGCGCTTGTCCACCTTCATGGCCTCGTGGGTGTACGGCTGGCAGAACAGCAGGCTGTAGTGGATCACGCCGTCGGCGTTGACCTTCCTGGCCAGCTCGGCCACGTTGTCCAGCCGCTCCTCGTTGGGGGTGAAGCAGGCGCAGTCGATCTTCATGTAGCGGTCGGCGATGGCGTCGAGCAGCTCGTCCAGCGTCTCGCCGGATTCGTCCACCAGGTCGCGCGAGCTGCGCGTGCCGATGCACGACTCCTCGCCCACGATGACCGCGCCGGAGCCCTCCACCACGTAGGGGAGCTTCCAGTTGGGCACGGCCATGGGGCAGCCGGAGAGCAGCAGCCGGGGCGTGCCCTTGGGGGCCACGCCGCCGCCCTCCTTGATGCGCGCCTCCAGCTCGTCGCACAGGGCGTTGATCTGCGCGGTGAAGCGGATGGGGTCGTCGTAGAAGCTGATCTGGTTGATGAGCAGGGCGTCGCGGCCGGAGATGGGCGCGGGGTCCGCTCCGCGCAGGGCCGTGAGCCTTTGCAGCGCGCGGCGGCGGTCGTTGAGGATCTTGATGCCCTTCTTGAGCATGGCGGCGTCGATCTTCTTGCCCGTGACCTGCTCCACCTCGGAGAGGTAGCGGCGGACCTCGCTCTTCCAGAGCTCGCGCGCGGCCGGGCTCTTGGTCTGGGGCACCTCCATGACGTAGGTGGGGGCCACCTCGTTGAAGGCCTCGTAGGCCTTCTTCTTGCCGTCGCAGGTGGTCTCGCCCACGATGAGATCACAGGATTCCAGGTACGGACAGAGCTTGGCCAGCTTGAAGCCGATGAACGACTTGATGAGCGCGCAGGTGTTGCGCGGGACGAGCCGCTCGGCCAGGTCGGAGCCCGCCTCGGCCCCGGCACACAGGCCCACGTGCACGGCGTCCGCCGCCACGCTGATCTCCTCGGGCACGAACACGCAGAACGAGCCCACCACCTTGCGGCCCTCGGCCTTGGCGTCCTGGAGCTCCTTGATGCGCAGGCCGTGCACCTCGGAGAGCACGAAGTCGAGATACTCCGCGCCCTTCAGGCGGTTTTCCTGGGCGAGGTAGATGTCGCCGTAGAATTTACCCAGCACGCCCAGCAGCGCGTCGTGCGCCTCCAGGTCGAGGTCCAGTTTTTCCCACATCTCGCGGTGCGCGGAATCTGACATGCTTCCCTCCAATATGTTGGAATGAACAGATAAAAACGGGCAGTCCACCCATTATGAACATTGGACGATTCGATTGTCCACCAAAGAATCCATCTATACCGCCGCGCTCGGCCGGGCAAGGGGCCCCGCACTGGACCACGCTTTTGCACCCCGCAGCGGCCGGGCTCGCCCGCCATGTGCTCCAGAACACAAACACGCCCCCCGCGCGGTGCTACCTCCAGGGCAGGACCAATCGGCACCCCCGCCGCCCCAACCCCGCCCAACCAAGGAGGACCCCCATGGCCCTGACTGGCGACAGACCCGTGTTCATCGTCGGCTACGAGCGCTCCGGCACCACGCTCCTGATGATGCTGCTCGGCAACCACCCGCACCTGGCCTTTCCCGAGGTCGGCTGGCTCTACCCGCGCATCTACCCCTGGCGGCACACCTACGGCGACCTGTCCGTGGACTCCCACTTCCGCACCCTCTGCGCGGAGATGCTCTTCGGCCTGAACAAGCCGCTGTGGGGCATGGACCTCAACCCGGCCACGGCCGTGGAGGAAATCTGCGCCATGGCCCCGGAGCGCAGCTTCGCGGGCATCTACGCGGCCATGCACCGGAGGTTCCTGGGCCAGTTTCCCGGCAAGCGCCGCTGGGGCCAGAAAACGCCCAACAACCTCTACTTCGTGCCGCAGATACGGCAGTGCTTCCCGGATGCGCAGTTCCTGTGCATCACCCGGGACGGCCGGGACGCCTCGGCCATCAGCCTCGACTCCGCCTTCGGCGCGGGGCACGTCTACATGGCCGCGCACACCTGGGACGCGGCCCAGCGCTTCGTGCGGCCCTTCCGCGAGGCCTACGACGCCGACACCTGGCACGACGTGAGCTACGAGGAACTGGTCACCCGGCCGGAGGAGACCCTGCGCCGGGTCTGCACCTTCCTGGGCGAGGAGTACGCCCCGGGCATGCTCGACTTCCACGCCACGCCCATGGCCCAGGCCCGGGGCCGCCAGCGCGACCACGCCCTGCTCGGCAGCCCGGTTTCCACCGCGCACCTCGGCATCCACAAGCGGCTGCTCAGCCTGCGCGAGCAGGGCATCTACGCGGCCGTGGCCGGGGAGACGCACCTGGCCCTGGGCTACGAGCTGGACGTGGAGCCGCTGGAGTTCAGTGAGGCCGAGCGCGAGCTGTGGATCGAGTGGGACGGGCGCATTCGCGCCGCGCGGCTGGACGGCCCCGGCGGGCACATCGTCTTCGAGAGCTACCGCGACTGGCTCGTGGACCGCCGCGAGGCGCGCCGCAAGCAGGGCATCTGGAGCGAGAAGGACGACCCGCGCGAGTTTCCCTCGGGCCACCCGGACGAGGAGATCATCGTGGGATTCCGGGCGTCGCGGCGCTTCAAGGACCACTTCTGCATCAAGAGGCGCTACGCCTGAGCCCGCGCGCCCCGGCCGAACCGCACCTCCCCCTCGGCCGGGGCGCGCCACCCTTCCCCCGGGCGGGGCGCATGCTGGCGGGGCGTATTGACGCCCTGGCCCCGGCAGGGTAGCGAGCCCGGAATGGGGGAGGGCGGCGCAGCGCCCGCAGCACACCGAACACAGGGAGGAAGCATGTCCGAACAGCAGGCAGACCCCTCCGGCTTCAGCGAAGCCAGGATGCTCGAAACCCTCACGCCCCGGCAGCGCGAGGAACTGCTCCACGGGGCCGTGCCCCGCAATTGCGGGAAGAACAGCATGGTCTTCGCCCCGTGGGATCCCTGCGACGTGGTCTACTACCTCGTCTCCGGCAGCGTGAAGATCTACGACGTGACCAGCGACGGCCGCGAGATTCTCTTCCGCCTCTGCGAGCCGGGCACCTTCTTCGGCTTTTCGGCCATCTTCGGCGGGCAGACGCGCATGGTCTTCGCCACGGCGCAGACCGCCGCCAGGGTGCTCTCCATCGAGCGGGCCGTGTTCGAGCGGTTCATCGCCCAGTATCCCCAGCTCTCCATGGCCGTGATCCACATGCTCGGCCGCAGGCTCCGCCAGGCCCACGCGGCCATCGCGGAATTCGTGGCCGGGGACGTGCGCTCGCGCCTGGCGCAGATACTGCTCAAGTTCGCCGACGCCTCCTGCGAGGGGCCGGGCGGGGCGGTGGTGGTGCGCGGCAGGCTCACCCACCAGGACCTGGCCAACATGATCGGCGCCACGCGCACCACGGTGACCAAGGTCGTCAACGAATGGAAGCGGCTCGGCCTGCTGGACACCTCCCACCGGGAGTTCGTGATCCTGGAGCGCGAGGCCCTGGTGGAGCTGACCAACCACTGACCCCCCCCTTTTTTTTGATCGGCCAGGCCCGGCCCGCCCGGCTGGCTTCGGCAGGCCCATGTCCGGCCATAGCCTGAGCCTTGCCTGGCCATTGCCTGGGCACTGACCCCCTTTGATCGGCCCGAAAAATCGGGGCCGCATGCGGTTTTTGACGATTTCGCGTCAAAGTGTTCCCTGGCAGACATTCCCGCGCCCGCATCCGGGCCATGCTCCCTCCAGGCGGCGGAGGAATCCGGCATCATTGCCTATTCGCAGGCCGATTCGCCCCGCCGTACGCGTACACCGACGCCGCAGGCGTCACAGCGAACAAGGAGGAGCATATGGCAGGTTCGAGCGGGGCCGTCGCCCACGGCGGCGCGCCGGGTGCAAGGGCGGGCATGCTGGGGTACATCAGCAACAACATCCGCGCGGGGGGCAACTCCCCGTCGCTGGTGCTCGGCGGGTTCGTGGCCGCCTGGGCGCTGCTGTTCCTGTTTCTTTTCGTCATCCCCCTGCCGGAGATCATGAACGAGGACGGCACGGTAACGGCCCTCGGCGTCCAGGGCAGGGCGTGCCTGGCGGTGATGGTCTGGGCCTGCACCATCTGGCTCAGCGAGGCCATCCCCATCGCCATGACCGGGCTGATGA
>JBFWJM010000256.1:0-5019 GCA_050253205.1 Desulfovibrionaceae bacterium | reverse complement strand
CATGGGGTGGTCAACATTCTGGCTGGCGCAAGAACAATGCGGGCCCAGGTGTCCGGCGTTATGCCTGCTGCCGTGGCGGCTCGCGGGGAAATCGGTTCCACGGGGGTCGGATGCCAGGCGTGAGAAGGGGGCGGGGCCGCAGCGTATACCAGGATACGCCAGGCACCGCCCCCTTCGCGGCAACGCCGCAGACCGCCCCCGTGGGGCTGATTTACGGTTGGACCTTCATGATATAGGCCTTGTCCCAAATAAGATAGCGCTTGGCCAGCTCGCGCAGTTCGTCAGGCTCCAGCGTGCGCGAGAGGTCCACGAGCTGCTTTTCCTGGTCGATGGCCAGCCCCTGCACCAGCAGGTTCGCGGCCTGCCTGCTGCGCGAGAGCAGCGTCTGGTGCTCCTGGTAATACTCCCCGAGGATCACGTTCTTGGCTCGTTGGACCTCGTCATCGGGCAGCGGTGCCTCGTGCAGCATGTCGATGGTCCGCTTGAAGCCCTCCTCGGCCTGGTCCACCTTTTCGGGGTCGGTGCCGATGTAGAAGGCCATGAACCCGGCCTTGGGCGCCTGCCAGAGGAAGGCCGTCACGGTGTAGCCGAGGCCCTGCTTGTCTCTCAGGTCGCGGAAAAGCAGGCCGGACTGCCCGGCCAGGGCCGCCCGCAGCACGGTGAGCCCCGCGCTCTCGCGCAGGTTCTCGGTGCCGTCCGTGGGGAAGATGGCCAGCAGGTGCGCCTGGTTGCGGTCGGGCAGGTGCAGGGCCGAGAGCTTCTCGGCGTTCCAGGCGGGGCGCACGAACTCGTAGGTTTCTTCCTCGTGGGAGAGGCGCTGGGCGAGCTTCTCGGCGAAGGAGCGCAGGGCCGCTGCGTCGAACCTGCCGCAGACCGCCAGCACGAAGGGCGCGCGGGACTGCTTGTTCCAGAAGCGCTTGAGGTCGTCGGGGCTGAAGCGCGCTATCTCCTCCGGGTCGCCCTGGTGGTAGTAGGAGTAGGGCGGGGTCCCGAAGAGGAAGGGGAACATGTGGCGGAAGGCGAGGCCCAGGGGCTGGTCCTCGCGCAGCTTGATGTCCGCCACCTGGTCCTGCTTGGCGCGGTCGGCCTCGCTGGTCGGCCAGGTGGGTCGGGTGAGCATGTCGTCGATGAGCGGCAGGATGTCTCCTGCGAACCAGGACGGGTACTTGGCGTTGAGGGCGAACACGTCGCGCCCGCCCATGGCGCTGAGGGACGCGGCGCGGTCGGAGAGGAAGTCCTCGATCTGCGTGGCGGTCATGTTCGGGGTGCCCCGGGTGATGACCTTGGCGGCCATTTCGGCCAGGCCTTGCTGCTCGGGCGCGAGCTCGCCGTCGCCGCCGGGCCAGTAGATGGAGAAGGCGGTGTAGGGCAGGGTGGCGTCGGGCATGAGCACGAGGCTGGAGCCGCCCGGCAGGGCGATCTGCTCCACCTCGCCGTCCTGCCCGGCCAGGGCGGCGTCGTCCTGCCGGGCCGGGGCCTTCCAGCCGCTCGTCACGGCGTCGGCCAGGGATTCGGCCGGGATGTCCGTGCCTTCCGGCAGCAGGGCCACGGCGTGCAGCTTGTCGGGCGCGAGGTAGCGCTCGGCGAGCACGCGCAGCACGCGGCGGTTCACCTGGGAGAGCTCGAAGAGGTAGTTGCCCTCCTTTTGCTGCGAGCCGTAGAAGAATTGCAGCGCGCCCATCTTGGAGGCCAGGCCCGAGAGGGTCTCCTTGGCCGTGAAGAGCGAGTCCGCGAGGTTGAGCTTGGCGCGGTCGAGCTCGCGGTCCGTGAACTCGTCCGGGTTCAGGCTGTCCAGCGTGGCCACCAGCTCGCGCCAGAACGGGGTGACCTTGTCCGCGTCCAGCGTGGCGTAGACGTAGAACATGCCCACGCCCTCAAGCGTCACGGCGCTGGCTCCGATGTCGTCCACCAACCGCTCGTCGTACTTGAACTTGCGGTAGAGCAGGGAGGTGTCGTCCCCGCCGAGCAGGTGGGCGAGCATTTCCAGGCCCACGGTTTCGGAGTCGTTGGAATCCGGGATGGGGAAGCCCGCCGCGAGGTAGACCTTGTTCCACTTGCCGTGGACCACGCGGACCTCGGGGCCCTGGCCGCGCTCGGGCACGGGGGCGGGCTTGGGCGGGACCACGGCGCGGGTGTTGGCGATGGGCCCGAAGAGGCGCTCTGCCTCGGCCAGCACGGCGTCCTCGTCCACCTTGCCCGCCACCACCAGGAGCATGGACTGCGGCTGGTAGAGGCGGTCGATGTAGGCGTGGATGTCGTCGGCGGAGATGTTCTGCACGGACTCGCGGTAGCCGATGATGGGCCACTCGTAGCTGGTGCCCTTCCAGGTCATGGAGGCGAGGGTCTTGAACAGGCGGCTGCTGGGCTGGTCTTCGCCGCGCTCCAGCTCGGAGAGCACCACCAGGCGCTCGGGCTCCAGCTCGGCGGGGTCGATCTTCGCGCCGAAGCCCATGTCCTTGACCACGTCCATGCCGCGCTTCCATTCGCTGTCCGGCACCTCGACGTAGTAGACGGTGTAGTCCCAGCTGGTGCCCGCGTTGAGCGAGCCGCCCACGGACTCGATCTCCCGGGCGGTCTCCCCGGGGGCGCGGGTTTCCGAGCCCTTGAAGACCATGTGCTCCAGCAGGTGGCTGATGCCCTCCTGGCCGGGCTCCTCGTAGGCGGCTCCGGCGTGGACGTAGAGGCGCACGTTCACCAGGGGGAAGCGGTCGTCCTGTTTCACCAGGACGGTGAGGCCGTTGGCGAGCTTGACGACGCGGGGCTCCTCAACGGAGGAGAGGCGCTGGGCCATGTCGAGCCCGGCGGCGGCCACGTCGTCCTTTTTGGTGTGGGCGCAGCCTGTCAGCGCCATGAGCGCTCCCAGTGCGAGAATGAGCGGGAAGAAGAGGCGACGAAACATGAAGGCACTCCTGTTTCTCCTCGTTGTAAGTCGTATTTCGGCATTGTCGAGGGGTTGTACTCGTGGTGTCGAGAAAGTGTCAAGGAAGGGCGCGAGGCCGCTCTCCCCCGGGGCCGGATGATTGTACGCCAGTGGCGGTCCGGTTCGCGGTATATGGGGCGCATTTGCGGTTGTTTTACGTTGGCTGGCGGGCGGCGTCGGCCTTGCCGGGCTTGTCTACTCCACTGTCGATCCCAGCGTCGGCTCCATTCTCGGCCCCATTATCGGGCCATGGATTTCTTCGGGGAGGAAACACCCGCTGGTGCAGCCCGGGCCAGACGGCGATGAGGAAGATGAGGGGGTTGGCCAGGAGCACGACGATGGGGATGAGGTCGTGGAGCGAGTTGAGCGGAGCGTCGTGAACAAAACTCACGAGCGCCCATGTGGAGAGGGCGGCGTTGATGAATGAGAACAGGAGCAGGATCGCCTTTTTTAGTACGCCCAAGGAAAAAGAGCAGTGAATTGTAAAGAGAATAAAGAGAGATGTTGTTGTTGAAGGGGCGGGAGTGTTTGAATGAAAACGGACCAGAGGGTGACAGGGACGGGCCAGTTGAAAGCCGCCGCAATGAAACAGTAAAAGACACTCATGGCTGTTTGGGCGGCAAGATAGATGTAGGCAATGCATTTCAGGAGAAGAGCAATCCATCTGTTCGTATCGGCTTTCATTGTATTCATGGTACGGATGTGTGGATGGTTCGGAAAGCGGGTGTCATGAAAGGGGCGGGTGAGTTCTTTTGTCACCACGCATCCATTCGTGAAAGCGGTGGGAACTGATGGCAAGAAGAACCAGGATATTTACAATAATGAAGCAAGTGTGGACGACGTATTCGGTGATGTGCCAGTTTTCACCAAGTGGAAGGATGAGGTTGGGCCAGCAGATGCATGCCAGGCTGACAAGCGCGAGAGCTCTGCAAAAGGCGGAGGCACAGATGCCTCGGCAATACGAAAGAAGGGATGTAATTGCCCGGAATGTCATGAAGGCAACGAACAGGTGCAGGGCGTTTGCCGTCGGATAATTGCTTGCAACGTATGCCGTGTTGAAGTCATTGAGCACCAGGAGCATGATCTAGACCAGTGAAAGGATGATGCAGATGATGAACTGAACTCCTAGTACAGTGTACATGCAAGAGCTGGTAATGATGCGAGATTTTGTCATGTGGAGATGCTTTTGAATATGGCCCTCCGGTCCGACTGGGAGGGCCATTTGGAGTTAGTCGATCGGATATGAATAGCCTTTGCGAACCATTTTGTTGTCATCAGGGTCGTCGAACCATGTCCGCCAGTTCTCCTTGACCCAGGTTCCGGCCAGGAATTGGGCGAAACCGGCTCCCGCTTCTATCACCGTCAAATCCATTCCCATCGCACTGGAATACAGTCCGTAATGGTAGTTCCCAAAGGCTTCGTATTCAGGATGGTAATGGCCCGTTTCATCGTGTTTTTTGAAATCGTAGCGTGCTCCGGGTTTGAAATTCTCATAGAGCCAACCGCATTTTAATCCGAAAGCAAATGCATCGGTCGCCATTTCCTTCAGTTCACGAAGCAGAAAAGGTTGGACGAGGAGCCTGGCAGGTATCTCCAGCTGTGAAACCATATTCATTGCCTGCTGAAGGAATGCTCGTGTTTTCTGCTTTGCCTCCCGGATGTTCGCCTCGATGTCCACTCCCGGCGGGACGATGATGGTGGTGTGGCCATCCGCAGCATGGCCGCTGACAACCCGTTCACGTTCGCACAGGCAGTTGTCGTGCACCGGGCCAGGGTCTTCCTCGAAGAGTATGCCCTTCATGGCCTGGCACCTGGGACAGGCCTTGGGTTTCGGAACGTAGTGCCAATACGCCTTCGCCTCTGCCGAGTGGTTGCCGTGTCCTCCGCGTTCGCCCGGGCGGACATGCCCTTGGGAAGACCATACACCAACTGCTCGTCGCCGATATGTCGCGATTCGTTATTTGCCATTATTTAACCTCGGTTCGATTGTTTGCCCGTTTGCCCGCCTGTTCTTTGCCACGCGGGGGCGGGAATGCCCGAGTGTGGCACGGGGTTCGGGGCCCGGATGAAAATACCCCGCAAAAGGCGGCTCAAAGGAA
>JBFWJM010000255.1:0-5023 GCA_050253205.1 Desulfovibrionaceae bacterium | reverse complement strand
TCGGAGCTTGCGCGAGGGTTGAGGGGCGTCATATGGTTGGGCATATCCACAGGATAAATCGGTCACCAGAAGGAGGTAAAACGCGATCAGGCGCGTTCATAAGTTTTGACGAAGTCTAAACTGATGACGCATGAAGAAGCCTTGTGCTTCAACGATCCACGCGCCGTTTTCCAAACAAACGGCCATTTCCAAATCCAAACACGCAGGCTGTAACGCAGCACCCGCCGATGGTGGAATGGCAAGTATCTACGCTTGTCATTGCCGCACTTCCCCTACGGCTGCCATTAAGTCCGCAAGACGTACGCGCTTGCGGGGCAGCACCCCTTATTGACTGGGTCTTCCGGAATCTTCTTCCAATGGGAAACGGGCATTCATTCTTCCCTTAGCTGGTGATGCGTGGCGGGTTTACCGCCACAGGCAGGTCTTTCCCGGATAACGGGAAAAGTCCGATCTGCTTGGCCCCGGGGCGCTGCCCCGAACCTTTAACGGAAGGAGAATTCCAATGGGAAAATCCGACAGCCTTAAGTTTGCGGTGAACCGGGCAACCTTGTCCGGGCAAAAAACGAAACAACACCGAATCCGCCAGACTGCCCGCCATTTCGTCGATGTTTTGCGCCAGGCGAACATGGGGATTGAAAAGTGGACCAATGTATCCAACAAGCATTTCCAGCGCGTGGCGGATGCCATGCGTGCGGACGGTGTGGGCGACGGCAGGATTGCCGAAGTCTTCACCGCGGCACGCCACATCTGCCGCGCTTACGGAAACGATCAGATCAGCGAAAGCAACGCGACCTTCGGGGTCAAGCGCGGGTCCATCGCCAATGCGATGTCCCGTGCGGTCGCCGCGGATGTCTTCCAAGGCACCCTGACCCGCATGCGGAACGACAAGTCGTATCCGCACGCGGGTCGGGCGGCGGCGCAGATCGACCTGATGTACAACGTGGGATTGCGCCGGGAAGAATCAGCCAAGCTGGACTTGCCTAACGACTGGGACCGGGAAAACCATAGCCTTCTCGTTCAGTATGGGACCAAGGGCGGCAGGCCCCGAACCCTGTACGGCTTGTCCCGGCAACAGGAAGCGGCCCTTAAGCGGGCCGAAGAATACGTGTCCCCTTCCGACCGAAAGGGCATCAACAATCTCATGCCCGAAGGCATGGGCGACGAATGGCTGCATCGGCTGGATTATGCAGCCAGAAAGCACGGCCTGACGGGCAGGATGCCGGGGGTACCCTGCATGGCCTGCGTCACGAACGCTTTCGACAGATGTATGTGGACCATACGGGCTTCGAACCGCCGAACCAGTACGATAGCGTTCAGGCATTCCACGAAGCCGCCCAGGCCACGGCCGGGGACGACTGGCCCCGGCTCGACGACGAAGCACGCGACAACATCGAAGTGGCGGCGGGGCATTCGCCTGGCCGTCGGGACGTATCGAACGCCTATCTTGGCAGTTCCCGTTAGAAGAAACCCCGCCATTTCCGGCGGGGTTTCTTTCGGGCGTGAGGCTTTGCTCACGCATGGAGTGCGGCTAATACTGTACTCGGTTACAACTAGGTAAGGAAAGGAAAAATAAAATAGGGGTTTATAAAACTACATCTGGAGCAAATTTAGCGCCTCGCCATGGGAAATTTTATGTTGGCCAAAAGAAAATATAATTAGGGGTTCATGGCCGCCACGAGCATGAACCGCGCCGGATACGTGAGCGAGACGAGCGAGCGGGAGATGGACACCGTGCCGTCCTCCAGGGGCTGGCGCAGGACCTCCAGCGCGCCCTTCTTGAACTCGGGCAGCTCGTCCAGGAAGAGGATGCCCCGGTGCGCGAGGCTGATCTCCCCGGGGCGCGGATACGTGCCGCCGCCCACGAGGCCCACGTCGGAGATGGTATGGTGCGGGGTGCGGAAGGGGCGTGTGGCCAGCAGCGAGACGCCTGTCGGCAGCTCCCCGGCCACGGAGTAGACCTTGGTGGTTTCCAGGGCCTCGTCCAGGGTCAGCGGCGGCAGCACCGTGGGGATGCGCTGGGCGAGCATGGTCTTGCCCGAGCCGGGCGGGCCGATGAACAGCAGGTTGTGCGCGCCCGCCGCGGCGATCTCTATGGCCCGCTTGGCGTGCTCCTGGCCCTTGACCTCGGCGAAGTCCGTGCGGTGGGTGGCCGTGGAGGCGAAGAGCGCCTCCAGGTCCACGCGCTCGGGCTCGCGCTGCTCCTCGCCGTTGACGAGCCGCACGGCCTCCTCCAGGTGGTCCACGCCGTAGACGTCGAGCCCATCGGCCACGGCGGCCTCGGCGGCGTTGGCCCTGGGCACGAGCAGCCCCCTGGCCCCGCGCGAGCGGGCGAGCATGGCCAGGGGCAGCACCCCGCGCACGGGCCGCAGCTCCCCGGTGAGGGAGAGCTCCCCGGCCATGTACCAGCCCGCCAGGGCCTCGGGCTCCACGGCCTCGGCCGCGCCGAGCAGGGCCAGGGCCAGGGGCAGGTCGTAGCCGCTGCCCTCCTTGCGCAGGTCCGCCGGGGCGAGGTTCACGGTGATGCGCGCTGGGGGCAGCTTGCGGCCGCAGTTGCGCAGGGCGGAGAGCACGCGCTCCTTGGCCTCGCGCACGGCCCCGTCCGGCAGGCCCACCATGCTGAAGGCGGGCAGACCCGAGCGCGAGAGGTCCACCTCCAGGTGCACGTCCAGGGCCTCGATGCCCAGCAATGCGGCGCAGGAAACGCGTGCGATCATGCGGAGTTCCGTCCTGTTGCGTGATACAGGCTCCCTGATACTCCATCCATCCGCAAGGCACAACCCGGGAGCGGCGCGGGAAAGGTGCCCGCTGCCCCGGGCTTCGGCCGCCCCTGCCCTTGCGACCGTCCCGGCCCTTGTCCCCACACAAGATCCCGCCCCTGTCCCCGCCCCTGTCCCCGCCCCTGGCTCCGCGTTTGCCCCGGGGCCCGGCCGGGCCTATCCGACCGTTGAAAAGCTCATTTTTCGCAAGCCGTTCCAAAAGTGTGCGCTGCAAGGAAGCGAAAAAATCCAGGACGAGCAGCGTATTGCGCATGCGTAAGCGGTCTGGGTTTTTCACGGACGCAGCAGGTTGCACTTTTTCAACAGCCTGCTATCCCGGACCCATGAGCGAAATATCCCGGCTGGACCAGCGAAAGATAGAGGCCGCGCTCCTGGCGCGAATGTACGAGGTGCTCACCGACGCCTACGGGCCGGAGCGCGCCCTGGAGCTCGTGCGCGAGGCGGTGGAGCGAGACTCCGAGGCCGCCGGGCGGGCGTTCGCCTCGGCGGCTCCGGGGGGCGTGCCGAGCCTGGAGCATTTTCTCACGGTGGTGGACTCCTGGCGCGGCTCCGGCGCGCTGGAGGTGGGCGAGGTCCGCCGGGAGGGCGGCCGCGCCGCCTTTGACGTGACGCGCTGCGAATACGTCCGCGCCTACCGGGAGATGGGCATTGCCGGGGAGCTGCTGCCCGTCATCGCCTGCGGGCGGGACGAGCCCTTTGCCCGGGGGTATTCCGGAAAGCTGGCCATGGACCGCCCCGGGACCATCGGCCTGGGAAGCGCGGCCTGCGGCTTCGCGTTCAGCTGGAAGGAGTAGCGGGCTCGGCCGGGAGGCAGCGGTTCTTGCCCGACTGTTTGGCGCGGTACATGGCCTCGTCCGCCCGCTTGAGAAGCTCGTCCGCGTCCTCGGCGTGCTCGGGGTGGAACGCGGCCCCCACGCTCGCGCCGATGCGGGCCGGGCCGGCCGCAAGCGCGAACGGAGCGGAAAGGGCAGCCACGATCTTCTCCCCGATGCGCACGGCTTCTTCGGCGCTCCCGAGGCCGGGCAGCAGGGCGGCGAATTCGTCCCCGCCCAGGCGGGCCACGGTGTCCGTGGTGCGCAATGCCCCTGTGAGGGCTCCGGCTACGCGTTGCAGCAGCTCGTCCCCTGCGGCGTGGCCCAGGGTGTCGTTCACGGCCTTGAAGCCGTCGAGGTCAATGAACAGCAGGCCGACGCCCGCGCCCGAGCGCCCGGACGCCGCCAGGGCCACCTGGAGCCTATCCTCGAAGACGACCCGGTTGGGCAGGCCCGTGAGGGCGTCGTGCCGCGCCAGCCGCAGGATTTCCCGCTGGGCGGCGAGGCGGCGCACCGTGGCGCTGGCCAGCAGCCAGGCTCCGACGCTGAAGAACACGAACAGCCCGGCCCCGAGCACCCCCAGCGACGTGTTGATCCCCTGCATGAACGGGCCCACGGCCAGATTCTCGTCCACCATGCTGAGCAGCACCCAGTGGTAGGTTGCGCGGTTGGTGCAGAGCATGGCGGGGCCTCCCGGGGAGGCGTGCCCGCCTTTGAGCGGGTCGATGGTCTCAAAGGTGTAGAGCGTGACCCCGTCCTGGAACTGGCCGGTCTTTTCCTTCCGGATGCGCGCCCAGGCGTCCGGCCGCTCCGAGGCGAAGCGCTCGCCCTCCCGCCCGGGAAACATGAACCCCCATTCGCGCTCCGGCGCGGGGCCGATGATCCAGTATCCCTCGCCGTTGAGCAGCAGGGACCTGCCCCGGGACTGCGCGCCGATGGAGCGGACACGGTCGAGCAGGGTTCCGGCCAGGAAGTTGAGCACCACCACCCCCGCCTTCTCTCCGCCCGGGCCGAAGACGGGCGTGACGAAGCGCAGCATGGGCTTGAACGGGCGCTCCACCTCGCCGTTTTCCACGTTCAGGTCCAGCGGAGAGACGTAGACCTCGCCCCCGTGCATGGCCAGGCCCTCGCGGAAGTAGTAGCGGTCCTGCTTGTTTTGCAGCGCCTCGTCGGGCACGCGCTCGGGCTGGCCGTCGGCGTTGTTGATGCGCACCCGCTCCCGGCCGTCCGCGCCGATGAGCCGGATCTGGTCGTAGTAGGGTTTGGCGCGCATGAACTGCTCGTAGAGCTGGGCGAGCGCATCCGCATCCCGGGGGTCTTCTGGGCAGTCTTCTTCCTGGCGCTCGGTGTGCCGCGCCAGGAAGACCAGGTCTCCGGCTATGAAGTCGAACGAATCGCCCACGGCGGCCCGCTCCCTGGAGAGATGCGCGCGTT
>JBFWJM010000254.1:0-5035 GCA_050253205.1 Desulfovibrionaceae bacterium | reverse complement strand
GCGTGGGCGCATGCTCCCGTGCGGCTGCATGCTCCCGCGCAGCGTCAAAAAGCGCGCCGAACTTCATGGCCGGGTTGCACCGGGCGCAGGGGTTGGGCGTCTCGCCCCGGGCCCAGGCGAGGGCAAAGGGCGCGGCCACCTCGGCCTCGAAGCGCGCGCGCAGATCAAGGGCCAAAAACGGCACGCCCAGCGCCGCGCACTGGCGAGCCAGCGCCTCGGCGGCGCGTTCGTCCTTCCCGGGGAGGAAGAACCCGTGCACGGCCAGCACGTCGTGCCCCTGCTCCCGGAGGAGCGCCAGGGCGAGCAGGGAGTCCATGCCGCCGGAGACGGCCGCCGCGATCTTCATGCCAGGGGTATACGTCACTTGGAGCAAAGGGAAAAGCTCGGCCGGGCAGCGAAGAGGAACGCCCGGCCGAACCGTGCGGTCATGCTAGAGCCCGGCGGGCATGCCCAGGCTGCCCGGCATGCCCAGGCCGCGTTCCAGGGCGTCGGCCACGGCGAGGAGCTTCTCCTCCCCGAAGGCGGGGCCCATGAGCTGGAGGCCCACCGGCATGCCCGAATCCGCCCCGAGGCCCACGGGCAGGCTCATGCCCGGCAGCCCAGCGAGGTTCAGGGAGATGGTGAAGATGTCCAGCAGGTACATCTGGAGCGGGTCGACCACATCGCCCACCTTGAAGGCCGTGGACGGGCACACGGGCCCGGCGATGACGTCGCAGGACTCGAACGCCTTGTCGAAATCCCGCCGGATGAGGCGGCGAATCTGCGCGGCCTTGCCGTAGTAGGCGTCGTAGTACCCGGCGGAGAGCACGTAGGTGCCGATGATGATGCGCCGCTGGACCTCGTCGCCGAAGCCCTCGGTGCGGCTTCTGGTGTACATGTCCACCAGTTCCTCGGCCTCGCGGTTGCGGTGGCCGAAGCGCACGCCGTCGAACCTTGCGAGGTTGGAGCTCGCCTCGGCCATGGCGATGATGTAGTAGGTGGCGATGGCGTAGTCGGTCATGGAAAACTGCACGGGCACGGTGGTGGCGCCCAGCTCTTCCATCCTGGCCACGGCGGCGCGGCAGGCGGATTCCACCTCCGCGTCGAGCCCCTGGGCCCAGTACTGCTCCGGCAGCCCCACGCGAACGCCCTTGAGGTCCGTACGGCCCAGGGCGGCGAGGTAGTCCGGCACGGGCGCATCCACGCTGGTGGAATCGCGCTTGTCATGCCCGGCGATGACCTGGAGCACGCGGGTCGCGTCCTCCACGGTGCGGGCCATGGGCCCGATCTGGTCAAGCGAGGAGCCGAAGGCCACCATGCCGAAGCGCGAGACGCGCCCGTACGTCGGCTTCAGGCCCACCACCCCGCAGAACGAGGCGGGCAGGCGGATGGAGCCGCCCGTATCCGACCCCAGGGCCGCCGCGCACTGCCGCGCGGCCACGGACGCGGCCGAGCCGCCCGAGCTGCCGCCCGGAACGCGGTCCAGCGCCCAGGGGTTGCGGGTGGGCTTCATGGCCGAGTTCTCCGTGGAGGAGCCCATGGCGAATTCGTCCATGTTCGCCTTGCCGAGCAGCACGGCCCCGGCCGCCTTGAGCCGCTCCACCACGGTGGCGTCGTAGAAAGGCACGAAATTTTCGAGAATCTTCGAGGCGCAGGTGGTGGGCGCGCCCTTCACGGTGAAGAGGTCCTTGAGCACCACGGGAACGCCCCAGAGGGGCATGGAGGGGTCCGGCCCGGTGGCGTCGAGCGTGCTGGCCCGGGCCAGGGCGGCCTCGGCCTGCACGGAAAGCAGCGCGTCCACCCTGGGTTCCGTGGCCTCGATGCGCTCCAGGCAGGCTCGGGTGGCGGCCTCGGCGGTGAGGGCCCCGCCTTGCAGCGCCGCCGCCATCTCGGTGAGGGTCATAGCATAGGGTTCGGACATGGCGATGCTCTCTATACGATCTTGGGGACGATGAAGTAGGTGCCGTCCTGCTCGGGGGCGTTTCGCAGCACGTCCTCGCGGGAATATTCCACGCGCACCTCGTCCGGCCGGGTCACGGTGACGTGCCCCACCGGGCTGAACATGGGCTCCACGTCGCTGGTGTCGATCTCGGCGAGCTTGTCCATGTAGGTCAGGATGTCGCCGAGCTGCACGGCAAAGAGCCCGAGCTTGTCCTCGGGCAGGTCGAGCCTCGCCAGCCGGGCCACGCGGGCCACTTCTTCCGGGGTGATCTTCATTGCGTTTCCTCGATTATTGGGCGCGCTTGGCGGCTTCGGCCTGCTTGGTCTTCTTCCAGAGCTCCATGCGCTTCTCGCGCTTGGCCTTGGCCCTGGCCACTCCGGCGGCCAGCTTCTCCGGGTCGGCCAGGGTCTTGCCCTCGGCCGTGGGGGTGAAGAGGTAGAGGTGCTGGCTCGCCCTGCCCTGCCCGTCCCAGGCAAGCGGGGCCATGGCAAAAGAGTGGTCGCCCAGGGTGGAGAGGCGCGCGTTCAGCGAGGCCGCGTCCCACCCGCTGGAGAGCCCGCCCAGCGCTGCGGAAAGATGCAGGAAATCGTACCCCAGCGCAACCCAGAAGTCTGCCTCCCCGAGCCCTTCCGAGCCAAGGAAGTCCGCGAGTTGCACCGCCCCGGCGCTGCCCTCCCACCACGCGCCCGGGCACACGGCAAGGCTGAAGTAGTCCTCCTCCACGCCCTTGGCGTCCAGCGCCCGGCTCCAGAGGTCCGGCCCCAGGAACACGAGGTCCGAGGCGTCGTAGAAGTGGAAGTTGGGGATGAGCAGGCGCGCCTGGGACCAGCCGTCCGGCAGAAACACGGCACCGAAGGGCGGCGCGGGCAGGGGCTGCTCCTTGTCGAACCCGGCGGGCACGTTCAGGATGGAGGAGACGCGCCTGCCCCACTGGGGGTGGTCCTTGGGCGGGTACGTCCCCGCCGCCACCACGGACCCGCCCAGCGCGGCTGCCTCCTGGCGGAACAGGTCGCCCATGCTCGCGCCGTACTGTTCGTCCGGGGCGAAGATGGCCAGCCGCCCGATGCCCAGCTCCCCGACGGCCATCTCGGCCAGGGCGTGGACTTCGTCGCGCCGACTGGGGAAGAACCTCCAGGCCCGCGCGCCCTCGGCCCCGGCCTCCAGCTCGGGCAGGAAGGTGAACAGCGCCCGCCCGGCCAGCGCGCCGGAGGCCTCCAGCTCGCGGTACGCGCTGACGCGCAGAGGCCCACCGCCGAGCACGAACTGCGGCGGCAGCGCGGCCACGCGCTCCGTCCAGCCCGGGGCGTCGGTGTTGATGACCTTGACTTCGAGCTCCACGCCGTTGTTGGCGAGCATCCACTGCGCCGCGCCCGCTCCGGCGGCCACCTTGCGGCCTATGCCCTGGTAGCGGCCAGAGAGCGGCACCAGCAGCGCCACGGAGAGGCTCGGCTGGCCGTGGTCGCGCTCCAGGCCGAGGAGGATGTCGCCCAGGTGGGTCTTGTCCGCCAGTTCGGCGCGGGAAACCACCCTGCGCATGGCCTTCCAGGCGCGGGGCCACTCGTCCTCGTCGTCGGCCAGGCGGCGGCCCTCCTCGAAGGCGAGGAGCGCATAGGGAAAGGAGTCGCGGTTGGCGGGGGTCAGCAGCCCGGGCAGGGCCGTGTCCCACGGTTCGTCGCGCAGTTGGCGCAGAAAGGCGCGCTCCATGGCCGCGCGGCCCGGGTCGTCCGGGGCCTGGCCGTAGAAGGAATGCAGGGTCTCCAGGGCCAGGGCGCGCTCGCCCTCGGCAAAGCGCAGCCCCGCCAGGGCCACGCCGCCCCGCGCCCGCACGGGCCAGGGGAGCTGCTGGTCGTGGAGCAGGCGGTCGGCAAGCTGGGCCTCGGCCCCGCGCATGCCCAGCTCATGGTACACGCGCAGGCCGTAGACGAAATAGTCCGCGCTGCGGGTGGCCGAGGGGTCGAGCTCCACCCAGCGGGAGAGGGCCTGCTGCGCGGAGTTGGCGTGCCCGGCCTCGGCGGCGGAGACGGCCATGCGCCGGAAGACCTCGGGCCGTGCGCCGTCGGGCAGGTCGGGCCGCTCGGCCAGGCGCGCGTAGTAGAGCTCGGCAGCGGGGTGGCGGCCCTCGGCGAAGGCGGCGTCGGCCTCGCGTTGGAGCTCGGCGGTGCCCAGGGTGGCGGTCTGCTTCACGCGGGGCTGCGCGGTGCTGAGGGTCTGGCACCCGGCCAGCAGCACGCAGGCGCAAAGCGTCAGTATGGGAAGGAGGCTATTTCTCAAGGACATGGGCAGCTTTCCGTTGGAGGTTCGGCTGGAGCACCCGGGCGGCGGCGGACGCCGCGCACACGGGAAACGGAGGCGTCAGGCTATACTGGTTGGCCGCGCAAGGCAAGGCCCGAGCGACTCGCCCACCCCGGCGGACGACAGCAGCCACCGCAACCAGCAGGCGGGCGAACGGAAAAGGGCCGCCGGGTATCGGCGGCCCTGGGAGGAAGCGGGATGCGGAGAGCGGGAGGATCAGTCCTTGACCTCGGTGTAGTCGGCGTCCACCACGTCGTCGTCGGAGCCGGAAGCGGCCTTGCCGCCCTCGTCCGCGCCGGGGCCGGGCTGGTCGCCCTGCTGGCTCTTCTGGGCATAGAGCTGCTCGGCCAGCTTGTGGGAGGCCTGGGCCAGTTCGTCCGTGGCGCGCTTGATCTCGTCCACGTCGTCGGACTCCTGGACCTTCTTCAGGGCTTCGAGCTTGTTCTCGATGTCGGCCTTGATTCCGGCGTCGATGTTCGCGCCCAGGTCGCGCAGGGACTTCTCGGTGGTATACACGAGGCTGTCCGCCTGGTTGCGGGCCTCGATGAGCGCCTGCTTCTTCTTGTCCTCGTCCGCGTGGGACTCGGCGTCCTTGACCATGCGGTCGATGTCGGAATCCGAGAGGCCGGAGGACGCGGTGATCTGGATGGACTGCTCGCGCCCGGTGCCCAGGTCCTTGGCGGAGACGTTGACGATGCCGTTGGCGTCGATGTCGAAGGTGACCTCCACCTGCGGCACGCCACGCGGCGCCGGGGGGATGCCCGAGAGCTCGAAGTTGCCCAGCAGCATGTTGTCCGCGCTCATGGGCCGCTCGCCCGGGAA